>JALUVW010000088.1 GCA_027020105.1 Candidatus Falkowiibacteriota bacterium | reverse complement strand
AACATATTTTCCGCCAACTGCCGCCGCCCCTCGCGAAGGGCGGGGCCGCGTTAGCTCTTGGCTTGAAGCTTTAAAATAATTTGGCAACGCGCGCGAATGCTATAAATATGTGTTTACGCCTAACTTGCCCCAAGCAGTTTAAATATTCATCTGTTCTTTGAACCGAATGTTAGGCAAAACATATTTTCCGCCAACTGCCGCCGCCCCTCGCGAAGGGCGGGGCCGCGTTAGCTCTTGGCTTGAAGCTTTAAAATAATTTGGCAACGCGCGCGAATGCTATAAATATGTGTTTACGCCTAACTTGTGCCGAGTAATTAATTTCTACCAATTTCTACCGGCCTTTAGGCCGGGGTTCGGGCGGCTTTAGCCGCCATACGGGAAGTTAAAACTTCCCAAACCCTGAGCTAAAGCTCGGTAGAAGTGTAGATTTTATGCCTAAAATACAAAAATTAAAAAACGGACTGCGTTTTATAAATATTCCGATGAGCGGCACCAAAACCGCCACGATTTTTACCCCCAAGCGTTAGCTCTTGGCTTGAAGCTTTAAAATAATTTGGCAACGCGCGCGAATGCTATAAATATGTGTTTACGCCTAACTTGTGCCGAGTAATTAATTTCTACCAATTTCTACCGGCCTTTAGGCCGGGGTTCGGGCGGCTTTAGCCGCCATACGGGAAGTTAAAACTTCCCAAACCCTGAGCTAAAGCTCGGTAGAAGTGTAGATTTTATGCCTAAAATACAAAAATTAAAAAACGGACTGCGTTTTATAAATATTCCGATGAGCGGCACCAAAACCGCCACGATTTTTACCCCCAAGCGTTAGCTCTTGGCTTGAAACTTTAAAATAATTTGGCAACGCGCGCGAATGCCATAAACGCGCGTTTACGCCTAACTTGATACCAGATAATTTTAATATTAATAATCGCGTATGGTAAAACTTCAAAAAATAGAGAAGAAAAAATTGGCAATATATGTTATTATAATAGCGGCGGCGCTCGCGCTAATCGGTTTTTTGATTTACAGGAATTATTTCTTGGCGGATCAAGGCGATTTGCCGGCGCTTGACACGCTTGGAGCGGGCAATAAAGAGGAGTTTAAAATAAAAAACGGCGGAAACGGCCATATTTTGGATGATGGCGACATTTTCAATAATCCGAAATTCCGGGCTCTTCGGAATAATTCCGTCACTCGGACAAAAAAAATAAACATTGGAAAGGAAAATCCTTTTGAGCCTTATTGACACAACGAAAACACCGCGAACAGACGCGCGGTCGCCGCGAATGAGTTCAACGGAGCGGTTTATTCGTGTTTACTCGCGGTGTTTGCGCATATTCGCGGATTCGCGTTATAATTTATGAACAAACAAGATAAAATATTAAAGTTGTTGGTTGAAGAGAAGTTAATCAGCCAAGAGCAGTTGGAGGAAGCGGAAAAGACGGCGGAGGTGACAAAAAAGCCGATTGAAGACATTTTGCTTAAGATGAATGTGGTTGAATATGAGGATTTGGTCAAGATTAAGGCCCGCGCCTATAATATGCTTTATGAAAATTTGGCGGATAAAAGAATGACCGACAGGGTGTTAAGCGTTATTCCGCTTGAAGTGGCGGAGAATTATAAAATTATTTGCTTTGACAAGGCCGGTTCGAAAATAAAAGTCGGCATTACGGACCCCAATAACTTTAAAGCAATGGAAGCGGTAAATTTTTTGGCGAAAGAAGAGGGTTTGTCGGTGGAGTATTATTTGATTTCGGACATAAGTTTTAACATAGCGTTTAAGCAGTATAAAACGTTAAAAAAGGAGATTTCCACCGCCTTGAAAACAAGGTCGGAAGAAGAAGCGGAGGAGGTGGAGACCAAAAAGAAGGACGACGGCAACCTTGAGTCAATAGTCAAAACCGCTCCGGTGGCCAAAATCGTTTCCGTTATCATACGCCACGCTTTTGAGGGAAGGGCGAGCGATATTCACATTGAACCGATGCGAAACGAGACTCGCGTTCGTTATCGCATAGACGGAATGCTAAGGACGTCTTTGATTTTGCCCAAAAACGTCCACAACGCTATTGTGGGACGAATTAAAGTGATGGCCAATTTAAAATTGGACGAAACCCGCATTCCGCAGGACGGAAGAATCAGAATGGTCATAAACGGAAAGGAAGTTGATTTGCGCGTTTCCACTCTGCCGTTGCTGGGAGAGGAGAAGGTAGTAATGAGAATACTGGACACGACCAAAAAAATTCTCGCGCTGAAAGAATTGGGCTTTATCAGTCCCGGGCTTGAAATCATAGAACGCAACATAAAAAAAACAGACGGTATGTTTTTGGTAACCGGCCCGACCGGTTCGGGAAAGTCAACGACGCTTTTTGCCATATTGAATAAAATCAACAAAGAGGAAGTGAATATTTCAACATTGGAAGATCCGGTTGAGTATTTCGTTAAGGGCGTTAACCAATCCCAGGTCAATCCGGAAATCGGTTTTAACTTCTCTTCCGGGCTGCGCTCACTCTTGCGGCAAGATCCGGACATAATAATGGTCGGAGAAATAAGAGACAATGAAACGGCTGAACTCGCCATTCATGCCGGATTGACCGGGCATTTCGTTTTATCAACTTTGCACACCAACGACGCCGTCGGAGCGATACCGCGGTTTCTGGACATGAAGGTTGAGCCGTTTTTGCTGGCGTCAACCCTTAATACGGTGGTGGCGCAGAGATTGTTAAGAAAAATTTGTCCGCACTGCAAGGAAGAAGAAAAATTGCCGTCCGATGTTTTGCTTGAAGTGAAAGAAGAGGTCAAAAAAATACCTCCCGAATTGTTTAAAGAGGTGAATCTGGACATAAATCCGGATAAGCTTGTTTTTTACGGGGGCAAGGGATGTTCCCATTGCGGCAATTCCGGATACAGCGGCAGGGTGGTGATAGCCGAAGTGATTGACATTACCGACGGCATAAAAGAAATAATTATGGACGAAACAAGGGCGTTAAAAGTTGAAGACGTGATAGAAGACCAAAAATTTATTACAATGAAGCAAGACAGTATAATTAAAGTTTTGTTGGGCCTTACTTCCATGGAGGAGGTTTTAAGGGTTTTGTATGATTAGCGGTGTTGTAATTTGAAATTTGCGACTTAACAAACCGATATTGTTTTGATATTCCAAATTTTGAATTTATGAAATTATAATGAACGGCAAAATTAAAATTTTACTTATAGAAGACGATTCTTTCTTGTTGAGTATGTACGCGGCCAAATTTGAACTGGAAGGTTTTAGGACGATGGTCGCTCGGGACGGCGAAGAAGGGCTGAGGTTGGCGGCCAAGGAGGTTCCGGACGTGATTCTGCTGGATATAATGCTGCCGAAAATGGACGGCTTTGAGGTTCTGCGAAGGCTGAAAAGCGACGAGCGTCTTAAAAAAATTATGGTGATTTTATTGACCAATTTGGGCCAAAAGGACGATATTGGCAAGGGGTTGGATATGGGCGCGGAAGATTATTTGATTAAAGCGCATTTTACGCCTTCTGAGGTGGTTGAGAAGGTTAAAAGGAGATTGGGAGGCCGATAATTTAAAGCAAAGAATTTCAATATTATCCGAATAACCGGAATACATAACGCGCCGCATTCTTAATTCTTAATTCATAATTCATAATTCTATATATGGAGGTTCCATCAATTTTTTTAAACAGAATATTGACCCAAGTGGCCAGAAGAAACGCTTCCAGCATGCATTTAATGGCCGGCAGTTTGCCCATGATGCGCGTTAATAACGAGTTGTTGGCGATTGAGGGCGAAAACATAGTTACCGCCGAGATAACGGATAAAATCATAGATTCAATCGCCAGCGAAGAAGAAATAAAAAGATTAAAGGAAAACAAAGAAGTCGTGTTGGTCAAGGAATTGGCGGGAGGATTTCGTTTCCGCGTAAATATTTTTTTTCAAAAAAATATGCCGGCGATTTCTTTCCATTACATACCAAGCGCGATAAAAAGAATGTCCGACTTGAAGCTGCCTAAAGCGATAGATAATTTAATCAGATTGAATTCAGGTCTTTTTATCGTGGCGGGATCGTACGGTTCGGGCAAAACGACTACGGCCGCCGCCTTGGTTGAGGAAATAAACAAAAATTACAAAAAAAACATTACCACGATTGAAGATCCGATTGAATATTTGTTCGTAAGCAAAAAAAGTTTGGTGTCGCAAAGGCAAGTTGGCGGCGATGTGGCTTCCGTAACGCAAGGAATCAGGCGTTGCTTGGACGAGGATACGGATTTGGTTTACATAGGAGAGATTAAGAGCGAGCTTGAATCGGCCATGCCGCTCATCCTGGAGTTGGCCGCCGGCAACTCTTTGGTGATTTTGGAAATTAACGCCAACAGTTCCGTCAGGGCGATAGAAAAAATCATAAATTCGGTGGAGGCGAAAACATCTCCCGAAGCGGCCCGTTTTGGCTTGGCCGATGTTTTTCTCGGCGCGATAACGCAAAAGCTGATACCTAAAATAGGCGGGGGATTGGCGTTGGCCGCGGAGGTTTTATTGGCGACAAACGCCGTTAAATCTTTAATCAGCGAAGGAAGGATTTATCAGCTTGAAAGCGTCATTCAGACGTCCAGAAGAGAAGGGATGGTTATTATGGCCAAAGCCATTGAGGAATTGATTGACACCGGCGAAATAAAAAGAGAAGACGCGATTTAGTTATAAAGTTCATAAAGTTTATGAAGTTAAAAGTTTATTTTCAGCTTTCAACTTTCTGACTTTCAACCAATCATTATGCCAGTGTTTAAATACAAAGCCATAGACGGCAACAAAAAAATAGTGAGCGGCTTGGCGGAGGCGGCTTCGGAGGATTTGGTGGCCGAAAGCCTGCAGGAAAAGGGCTTGTCCATCATATCGTTAAAAGAAAAATCAAAAGTCGCCGATTTTGACATTGATTTGATTTTCAGCCGCGTCAAACCAAAAGATATTGTGGTTTTTTCGCGGCAATTTTCCGTTATGACTTCGGCCAACGTTACGGTGGCGCAGGCCTTGAAGATTCTGGTTGAACAAACGGAAAATCCCAAGTTGAGGATGATTATTTCGGAAATCGCTTATGAGGTTGACGGCGGTTCCAGGCTGTCGGACGCCCTGGCCAAGAGGCCGAAAATTTTTTCAAATTTTTACATAAGCGTTGTCAGGTCCGGAGAAACATCCGGCAGATTGGACGAGATTTTAAATTATTTGGCCGATGAAATGGAAAAAGATTACGATATGATGAGCAAAATCAAGGGCGCCATGATATATCCGGCCTTCGTGTTGGCCGGCTTGGGCGGCGTCGGAACGGTGATGATGGTGTTCGTCGTGCCGAAGCTGACCAATGTGCTGGCGGAAACGGGCGCGGAGCTACCCGTGGCCACCAAGATTTTAATGGCCGTTTCCGGGTTCTTGATACATTCATGGTGGTTGTTGCTGATTATAATTTTCGGTTTGTTTTTTTCAATTCGTTTTTATATAAACACTCGTCAAGGCCGCAGAGTGTTTGACACCGTCAAATTGCGCCTTCCGATTTTCGGAAAACTGTTTCAGCGAATCAGTTTGGTGCGTTTTACGCGATCATTGAACACTTTGATAGTCGGCGGAGTGGCCATTACCGACGGATTGAAAATAACGGCCGAAGTCGTGAATAACGCGGTGTACAAAGACTTAATTTTGGAGACCGTCAAAGAAGTGGAGGACGGGAATTCAATTTCCAGCGTATTTATTGACAGCAGAGAAGTGCCCAAAATGGTTTCGCAAATGATGAGCATTGGAGAAAAAACCGGTAAATTGGACATAGTCTTGGAGCGCGTTTCCCAGTTTTACGCCCGCGAAGTGGCGAACATCATCGCCAATTTAATGACTCTGATGGAACCGATAATTATGGTGATTATGGGCGTGGCCGTGGGCATAATGGTGGCGGCCATAATTTTGCCTATGTATAATATGGCCAGCCAATTTTAACGCTTGATAAACGAACAATGATGCGGGACTCTTGACTTTCCGTGATTTTAAAATTTTTATATTTATGTTATAATGTGTATAAGTGTGGATAAGTTTTATTCGCAATTTATTATTAAATCTTTACCCCAGCGTGGTTAATTTAACTCCTAGGTTTAAATTAATGACCGCGGGTAGTTTTGAGGGGAGGTGAAATATGCAAAAAATCAATAAAAAAGGTTTTACCTTAATTGAGCTGTTGGTCGTAATCGCGATTATCGGGCTATTGTCAACATTGGCCGTGGTTTCGTTAAACAACGCCAGACAGAAATCAAGAGACGCTCGGCGCGTTTCCGATGTTAAACAGGTTCAAACCGCTTTAGAGTTGTATTATAACGACGCGGGCGGATACCCCAACAGCGATGAGGCGGATCCGGGCGATAAGATAACGTACGGAGGCACTGTGTATATGAATTCCGTTCCCACGGCGCCCACTCCGGCCGACGGCAGCTGCACTTCCAGCACCAACACCTACAATTACACAGCGCTGACCACTTCCGGATCAAACACTTCGTACACTTTTGAATATTGTTTGGGTTCGGCCACCGGAGGAATTCCCGCCGGACTTCATACCGCGACTCCGGGAGGATTGTATTAGTTTTAACGGCGTTTTTATAAATAAATTCCCTTATCCGCGACGGATAGGGGAATTTATTTTTATTTAGTGGTATAATGGAGTTAGAAAGTTCATAAAGTTCATAAAGTTATAAAGTTAGAAAGTTTTTGCGTATGAATGTTAAATTGGTTAAAATATTGGACGGCTTGATTGAGGCGGGGATATTGTTTGTCGTGTTTTTCGCGCCCTTGTATTTTTCTTTTTTTTACCAGTATTACCCCCTGTATTCTCTTGACAAGGCGGCTTTTTTTCAGATATTGGTTGAGGCGATAACAATATTTGTTTTAATCAAAGTTGTTTTAACCAAGAAATTTTCCATTATCGGCAAGAAAAAATATTTGTTTCCCGCGTTCTTGTTTTTTTTCGCGTTGGTTTTAACCACGATTTTTTCCATAAATCCGAGCCAGAGTTTCTGGGGCTCGTATATGCGCCGGCAGGGGCTGTTCGCGTATTCGCATTATTTTTTGTTTTTGTTTATCTTGCTTTTTCATTTAAAAAGCGGGCGAAGGATTAACCGGGTAATCAACGCGATTTTGGCGGGCGGTTTTATTGCCGCGGCTTACGGGATCTTGCAGTGGCTGGGCTTGGAATTCGTGTTTTGGCAAAGGTCTTATTTGTTCGGACGAGTGGTGTCAACAATGGGGCAGCCGGTTTTTTTGGCCAATTATTTGCTGCTCACGATATTTTTGGCGGCTTACAAAGTTGTTGCCGGCGATAAATTTTCGCGTAAATTTTTATACGCCTTAATATTGATATTCCAATTCTTTGGCTTGATTTTTACCTATACGCGCGGAGCGTGGCTGGGACTCGCTTTCGGCGTCTTTTTCGGCGTTTTTTTGTATTTTTACGTGGCCGGCAAAAAGCCGCTTAAAGCCGCCGCTGTTTTGTTGTTGGCCGCGGCGGCCATATCGTCCCTGTTTTTGTTCGCTAAAATTTTTTCAACCGATGTCCGTGGAAATTTTTTTCTTGACAGAGTCAAAAATATCGCCGACATCAAGTCCGGCTCCTCGGCGATGCGGCTCATTGTCTGGTCGGCGGCCGCGGACGCTATTGGCAAGTCGCCGATTATCGGCTACGGGCTTGAAAATCAGCAGGCGGTTCTTACTTCTTATTACGAGCCGTTATGGTCGGTTTACGAAAAAATCAACACGGTTTCGGATCGCGCGCACAACATTGTGTTGGACTTGGCGCTTGAGGGGGGGATTGTTTTGCTATCGTCTTATATAATTTTTTTGTCGGTTGTTTTTATCTCCGCCGCGCGTTATTTGGCCGGACGGTCAGGCGCTAAAAATGATTGGCTGCTGTTTTTTTTAATAGCGGGGATCGCCGCGTATCAGTTTTCATTATTGTTCAGTTTTTCGGTGATTGAAACCAATATCATATTTTGGACGTATCTCGGGATTATCATAATACTGCTCAGCGATTTTAAAGAAATAAAAACGGTGGATTTTGGCAAGGCGAAAAAAATATATTTCATTATATTTATATATTTCGCGATTCTGTCAGCCGCTTTCGCCGCTTACTTTATCGGGGAAAACGCGGACAATATCAGGGCCGAATATTATTTCAGGCAAGCAAGAGAGGATTATGTTCGCGGCGATTATCCGGAAATGTTCAATAATTATGTTTTGGCGCTTAAATTCAACAATAAGCAAAACTATTATTATTGGTGGTTTGCCAGCGATTCGTTGCGGACGTTTGATAAAATAAACTCTCCGGAGTACCGCGACAGTTTAATGGAGTATATTCAAAATAATTTAAAAATCAGCGAGTGGAGGAGCGATAATTACATAGAATTGTTTGTGCAAGCGGAGTTTTACACCATTTTGGGAAAATATAAAGACAATAAATATTTTGTTGACGCGAAAGAAGCGTACGGAAAGCTGATAAAAGAAAGCCCGTTTATGCCCGATTCGTATTTAAGCCAAGGGCGTATGCATTATCTCGCCGGAGAATACGAGAAGTCGTTGGCCGTTTATGAAACAGCCCTTTCGGTTTTGCCCGATCTAAACAGTCCGGGCTTAAATCGGGAACACAAAAGGGATATTAATAATTTTATTACGGGCGTTTACGGCAATATGATTCAGAGCTATAAAAAACTAAACGACACTGACTCGCAGTTGGCTTATTATAAAAAAATAATCGGCATAAACCCTTACAGGCTGGATGTTTACGGAAAGATGGCGGATATTTATTTTAAGAAGAAAAACCTGAACAAAGCGATTTGGTATAATAAAAGGGGGTATATGTTGAATCCGCGCGATTATGTTTGGCCGTTTTCAGTCGCGTTATTGTACAAAGAACGGGGCGACAAAGACGAGGCCTTGAAATACGCGCGAAAGGCGCTGGAGCTGGCGCCGAAAAATAAAAATATTCAGAAGTTTATAAGTAATTTTTAACAATATGAGCAAAAAAATTTCCGCTTGCGTCGTGGTTTACAACGAAGAGGCGGTTATCGGCAGATGTTTGGAAAGCGTAAAAGCCGCGGCTGATGAAATTATAGTGGTTCACGACGGAGAATGCGGCGACAACACTTTGGATATTTGCCGCCGTTACGGCGCGAAAATATTTATCCGCCCGCGCAAGGGGGCGATGGAGTTTCATCTGCCCTTTGCTTTTAGGCAAGCCGCGGGAGACTGGATTTTGCGAATTGACGCTGATGAATTTTTATCAAAAGAGTTGCGGGATAAAATAAGGACTTTGGCGCGAGACGATGGCGCGGACGCGTATGAGTTTTTATGGCCGATATGGGACGGCGACAAATACATAACAAAGAGTTGGCCGCGTAAATTATGTCTGTTCAGAAAAGAAAAAATTTCTTTTTTGGGGGTTATTCATTTTTCAACGGAAGTTAACGGAAGAATTGAAAAGAGTGATTTAATGTTAGAGCATCGCCCCAAAGAAAATAATTTTGTTTGGAAAACATTTAAGAGGAAAATAAAGAAGTGGGCTAGCGCGCACGCGAAACTTTATCTTAATGATTTTGGCGCGGTGGAGAAATATAACCGTAATGACAATGATTGGCCCGCAAAAGTAAAATTAAGAGTTAAGTTTCCGCTTTTGTTGATGCCCTTGGAGTTCTTTGTCACTTTTTTGAGAAATTTGCTAAGCGGCGGGATTAAAGAGGGCTTAATAGGCGTGAGGGTCGCGTTGATGCTTGGTATTTACAGGGTGGCCGTTAATTATAATATTTTTTATCGCAAAAACAAAATGATTTTAAAGAAAATAAAGAATATCATATTGCGTGATTACTCCACGGACACGGCGTTAAGGTATTTGCCGGCGGTTGATGTTTTGAAAAAAGTTAAAAATGAACAAAATAAAATTTTGGAAGTCGGATCGGGTGATTTGGGCATTACGCCCTATTACAAAAAAAGCGTAACGGGGCTTGATGTTGAATACGGCAATCGGCCGAGCAAATTGCTGAAAAAGATAAAATTCGGCGGCAAAAATTTTCCTTTCGGAGATAATGAATTTGACGTAACCGTAAGCGTTGACAATATTGAGCATTTGCCGGCGAGCGAGAGAGAATTTTTCTTAAAAGAAATATTGAGAGTAACCAAAAAAGAAATAATTTTGGTCGCGCCATGCGGGCGCCTGTCTTACGAGCACGACATCAAATTGCGTGATTTATTTTATGGTATCCACAAAAAAAGAGATAAATTTTTGGAGGACCACAAGCGAAACGGCCTGCCGGAAGCGGATGATTTGATTTCAATGCTGAAAACATCGGCGGACGCGTTAAACAAGAATATTAAAATAACAAAAAACGAAAAATCGCTTAATTTAAAAGTCAGGTATTTTATTATGAAGTGCAAAATAAGCGAAAACGTGTTTTTAAGCGTTTTGTATTACGCGTTTTTGTTTGTCTTGCCTTTAAGGCGTTTTTTAAATTACGGAAATTGTTATCGCCGGATTATAGTCGCGGAAATTATTTAACTTTATATGAATTTTTCCATTATAATCGTTAATCACAACACAAAGGAATTAACAAAAAATTGCGTTAATTCGGTTTTAAAAAACCGCGTCGGCGGCAGTGTTGAAATTTTGATAGTGGATAACGCGTCCCGAGACGGCAGCGCGCGAATGCTGAGAAAATACTTCAAAAACAAGATAACTTTAATTGAAAACAAAGAAAACAAAGGTTTTGGAGCGGCCAACAATCAAGGCGCGGCGGCGGCCAACGGAAAATATTTATTTTTTTTAAACAGCGACACGATAATAAAAAATAATATGTTCACCGAGCTGGAGAGAAGTTTTTCGCGGGATAAAAATATCGGCGTTGTCGCTCCGAAATTATTGCTTGAAGACGGCGATGAGCAGCCGCGCGCCTTCGGGGATTTCCCGAATCCGGCAAATGTCATTTTTGAAAAATTTAAACCTCCCGCCGGATACCGAAATAATCCGTTTGAAGTTGATTGGGCGAGCGGAGCCGCTTTGGCCGTAAAGAAAAGCATATTTGAGCGCTTGGGCGGATTTGATGAAAAATTTTTTATGTATTTTGAGGATGTTGATTTGTGCAAAAGAATAAAGGAATCCGGGTATAAAATATTGGTAAATCCGCGAGCAAGCTTAACGCATTTATGCGGCAAAAGTTTGAGCGGTTTTTCCAAGAGAAAGGCGTATTATTATGAATCGCAAGATTATTTTTACAAAAAACATTACGGAGCGCCGCAGATGTATTTAATGAAAATTATCCGTTGGCCGTACAAGGTGTTGGCAAGGGTTTGACGGCGGCCGTTCGCAAAGGGCGAACAGCCGTTCACAAGGGCGAACGCCGTTCGCCCCTACGGAGTGGAAAATTTTCGTTCGCCAATCGGGGCGAACAACCGTTCACAAGGGCGAACAACCGTTCACAAGGGCGAACAACCGTTCACAAGGGCGAACGCCGTTCGCCCCTACGGGGGGGCGTTTCACTGAATATCGCGAATTAATTTATGGTTGATTTTAGGAAAAAAATCATATTGTTTATTCTGGCGGCTTTATTGGCGCTGCCGCCGTTTTTTGACGGAGGAAACGGCGCGCTTATCGGTCCGACTATGTTGGTGTTTATCGCCTTGGCTTTTTCGCTTTTCAGCGGGCCAAACGGAGCGGAAACGGGAAAAAACAAGAAAAAAACGAGGTTTTTTCCATCGCCGTTGTTTTTTTTGTTTTTATTTCTTGCCTTCGGCCTAATTTCGGTTTTTTTCTCAACCTCGCCCTATAACAGTTTTGAGATATGGATTCAATATCTGGGCTACGGGGTCCTGTTTTTCGTCGCGGCGAATTTGAGGACGGGAGAAAAAGAAACTGATTTTTTGGTTAAAATTTTTCTGGGGGCGAGCGCGGCGTTATCTTTGGTCGGAATTTATTTTTATCTGACCGGCAATTACGCCCGTCTCACGTCCACGTTTTACTGGCCCAATCCTTTTGCCGGCTATTTGCTTTTTTCTTTGCCTTTGGCGATTTGTCTGTTTTTGGAAAAAAGAGAAAAGGAATCGGGCGAGAAATTATTCTCCGGCTTGGTTTTGGCATTGATAATCGCGGCTTTTGTTTTAACAGGATCTCGCGGCGCGTTTTTAAGCGTTTTATCGGTTTTGCCGATATTTATTTATTATTATTCCGGTAAGCTTCGCCAATTCTCGGCCGCTTCGGCAAAGAAAAGCATTGCCGGCATTTTGTTGATTTTATTATTATCGGCGGCTCTGATAACGGGAATCAATTTTTTAAAGCAAGACGGTTTCGGGTTCGCGTCCCACGCGCGAAACAGCTTTACGGAGTCTGATTTTTCCGCCGCCGCCAGACTGAATTATTGGCGGGGAGCTTGGGATATTTTCAAGGATTATCCCGTTTTCGGCTCCGGTCCGGGAACTTTTCAGACAATTTACCGCCAATATCAAAAAAATCCGGCAAGCGGCGGAAAATACGCGCATAATTTGTATTTGGAAATGTTGTCCGAGGCCGGAATATTCGTTTTATTGTTTTTTATTTTGTTTTTGTCATATGTTTATCGGTCCGCGCGCGAAGGGCTAAAAGAAAAAAAATACGCGCTTCCTCTGTTTGTCGGGACATTGGCCTTCTTAATTCATAATGGCGTTGACATTGATTGGCATTTCGGGGCCAACGCCTTGGTTTTCTGGATGTTTTTGGGATTGCTTTACGGCGCCGCCAAACACAAATCCGGAGAATACAAACAAAAGGGCTTTAAGGCGGCGGCCGTTTTTATTTCCGCTTTATTGTTAATTGGTGGTATAATGTTTTTATACGGCGGTTATCATTTTAATCAAGGATTGCTGCTCCAATCAAGGGGCGAATTGGCTTCGGCCGAAAACGCGTTCGGCAAAAGCGTTTTATTAAATCCGAATTCAAGGCATTTGAGGCGATACGGAATTATTCTTTACGCCCGCGGCGCCGCTTTAAGCGGCGAAGAAAGAGAGGCGCTTTTAAGCAAGGCGTTGGAAATATCGGAAAAAACGATTGAATCGGACCGTCTCAACGCTTTAAATTATGAGCTTAGAGGGAAAATTTTAATCGCTCAAAATAAATTGATTGAAGCGGAGGATGATTTCCGCGAAGCGATAAGGCTTGACAAATTCAACCCGAGGCACTATATCAATCTCGCCGAGTTGTTGATTTCGCTAAACAGAACGGAGGACGCGCGCGAGACCATAAACAATATACTGCTTTATTATTCGGAAAAAACGGTTAAGAACAGGCAAGGGCGGATAATGAAAGGGCAAAAAGAGTTTTCCGGAATCAAAAAAGAAATCAATTATTTAAAATATTTATTGTCGGCATTATGAAATTAAGCGTTATCATTCCCGCGTACAACGAGAGAAAAACGATTTTAAAGGTTTTGAGCGAAGTGGAAAGGGCGGAGCTGCCGGGAAGTTTGGACAAAGAAATAATCATTATTGACGATTTTTCCACCGACGGCACGCGCGATATCGTGAAAGGCTTGTCCGGCAGGCACAAGGTTGTTTTTCAGGACAGAAACCGGGGCAAAGGGGCGGCGATCAGGGCCGGCATCAAGGAGGCGAGCGGCGAGTTTATTATCATTCAGGACGCCGATATGGAGTACAGCCCGAGCGAGTACCGGCGTCTTTTACCGCCGCTGTTAAACGGAGAGGCCGACGCCGTGTACGGTTCAAGGTTTTTGAAAAGGGGGCACAGGCCGAAATACCGCTTGTTTTATTTGGGCAATAAATTTTTGTCGTTTTTGTTGTCGGTTCTGTACGGAAAGAGAATAAGCGATATGGAAACTTGCTATAAAGTTTTCAGGAGCGAGGTCATAAAAAGCGTAAACATCAAATCAAATCGGTTTGATTTTGAGCCGGAAGTAACCGCCAAATTGATAAAGGCGGGGCGCGAGATAAAAGAGGTCCCGATAAGTTACAGCAGCCGCGGATTCGCCGACGGCAAAAAAATCGGATGGCGGGACGGCGTTATGGCGATTTACGCTTTGATAAAATATAAATTTATTGATTAGGGGCCGCCGCCGATTAACCGTATGTTGTTTATTGATCAGCCGGAATTATTTTATACAATTAATGTGGTTCCGGGAATTTTATATAAAAACATTCCCGTAACCCCGTTGTTGGGGGGCGCTTTGGCGCTGTCGGCGGTTTTTGTTTTGTCGGCGAAAAACAAGATCGTGTTTATCGGCGGACATTTTGATAAATTGATTTTTTCGCTTTTTATAATTTTTTGGCTGCCGTTATACGTTAATTTTTTTTACAATAATTTTTATGACGCTATTGAGAATATGGATTATTCGTCGTATAGCGAAAACGGAAAGAGAACGGTTCGGTTTTGCAATATGGATAACAGGGGCGGCGGAGAAATAGCGTGCCGAATGTTTTCTTTCATTAAACTTGCCGAGAATAGCTTGCCCGCTAAATCAAAAGTGAAAATATTAACGGCGTCTCCTTTTTTGAACACGTATTTTAATTATTATTTATTCCCGCGTTTTAGCATAACCAGCGATATTAACGAGGCGGATTATCTGTTATATTATTTTCATAACGGTTATCGCTATAAAGATAATATTTTGTATAAAATAGAGCCGGATAATCGGGGAGAGGCGAGGGAGGTGAAAATCGGCGAATATTCATTGATTGATAATATGGGTCCGAGGCGGTTAATATTAAAAAAGACAGAGAAGTAATTTGTTTTCCCTTGGTTTTCTTGGGATTAGCGAGGCTTTGGCTTTGTAGCGTGACGGTACGCGGCTAAAGCCGCCCGAACCCGGCCTAAAGGCCGGCAGAAGTATAAATTTATGCTTATCGTAAAATTCGCGATATTTTTAATCAGCATACTTGTTCCGGGTTATTTGACCTCGTTGTTTTTGGAGCGAAATAAGCCCTTATTGTATCGTCTGGCGTTATCTTACGGCATCGGAACATACCTCGTTACTACGCAAATATTCGCGTATCTTTTTATTTTTCGCCTGAATTTTTCAGTATTGGTTTTCGGTTCGGTTTTGTTGCTGGAAAATACTTTACTCGTTTTTTACGCGTACCGGAAGGGAATGTTGAGGGCGGCGGGACTTAAAAATATCAGAGCGATGAATCTTTCTTTTGCCCGGGGGTTGAAAACGAAAGAAATAATAATTGTTTTATTGATTTTAATACAGCTGATTTTTATGTTTTTCAACGCCCTAACCCGCCCCACGGCCGCTTTTGACAGTCTGGCGATGTGGGCGTATAAAGCGAAAGTTTTGTTTTATGAAAAGCGAGTTGACTTCAATCCCGACAGTTTTTTGTATTTGGGCGGCGGCGGACACGTAAATTATCCGTGGCTTGTTCCGTTGTCGCAATTTTGGCGGCACGAAGTCGCGGGGGAGTATAACGACTTGGCGGTTAATTTTATTTTTGTTTTGTTTTTTATCGGCGTATTGGCGTTAATATATTATTTTTTAAAAGATTATCTGGATAAATTCAAAAGTTTGGTTTTCGTGTTTTTCATTTCCACGATGCCGCTGTTTTTTTACCACGGCTATAACGCTTACGCCGATTTGGTTTTAAGTTTTTACGCGTTAATATCTTTTATGTATTTGTTTTATTGGTTTGCCGGCCGCGGCGACAAGTTTTTAATTTTCGCCGGCATATTTTTCGGAATTTCTTTTTGGGTGAAAAACGACGCGATAATATTTATTATCGCGTCCATTCCGCTTGTCTTGGCGCGGCTCACTCCTCCGTTGAGATTGAGGCTTAAAAACATAAAAATATTATTTTATTATGCCGTTTCAATGGTTTTGCCGATTTTTCCGTGGTTAATATTCAAGCGGACTTACGGCCTCGCGGTAAAAAACGTTGAGTCGGGCATCGGCTTCCACCCCGAGGCGATAAAACCGTTTTTTGCTTCGCTGTTCTCGCAGAATAGCTGGAATATTTGGTGGTTTATGGCGGTTGTCGCGTTGATCGCGAATTTTAAAAAAATAATAAAATCGGACGCGCTGAAATCAGGGTGGATGTTTTTGGCGTTTTCGCTGCTGGGCTTTTTTATGTTATATTTGTTTACGGAAGAATATAAATATGTTTTGGACGGCACGGCCGTTTCCCGCAATATTTTGACGCTAATACCCGTTTCGGTCGCGATTGCCGGCTTGTCTTTCGGGAATTTGAAAAATTTCGCTCGCGGCGGGGCTTGGCGACAATCCGGTAAAATGGAATAAAATTTATGGTTCACGTTATCTACGTTTCAATTTTCTTTTTTGGCTTGATAATCGGCAGTTTTTTAAATTGCCTTGTTTGGCGTCTTTATAAAGGGGAGAAAATGTCGGGGCGATCTTATTGTCCCAAGTGTGAAGAAATGATTGCTTGGTATGACAATATTCCGGTTTTAAGTTTTATATTGCTTGGGGGAAGGTGCAGGCGCTGTAAAAAGAAAATTTCTTGGCAATATCCGTTGGTTGAACTGGCGACGGGCGCGCTTTTCGTAGCGGCTTTTTTCATTAACGGCAAATTGTTTTATGCCGGACAGGGGATTTCTGATTTCGGATTTATTCTTAATTCCAAATTCTTAATTATGAACCTGAAAGACTGGTTTTTGGTTTCCGTAATGATTGTGATTTTTGTGGTTGATTTGAGGTGGTATTTGATTCTGGACATTGTTACTTTGCCGGCCGCGGCCATTATTTTTATCATCAATTTGTTTTTGGGATTTTCTTGGTCAAATATGATTATTTCTGGTATAATGGGAGGTAGCTTCTTTTTAATCCAATTTATGGTTTCCCGCGGCAAATGGATAGGGGGAGGAGACATAAGACTGGGACTGCTTATGGGCGTGGCGTTGGGCTGGCCCGATGTCCTAACGGCGCTGTTTTTGGCTTATTTTATCGGCTCGGTTATCGGCGTCGCCTTGATAGTCGGCGGAAAAAAGGAATGGAGCTCCAAGGTGCCCTTGGGAACGTTTTTAACGGCGGCAACCGTAATTACCATGTTTTGGGGGGAAAGAATTTTAGGATGGTATTTAAATTTGTTTTAAGCCGACAGCATAACGCGAACGCGGCAGACTTTAGGTTAAATTTATTAAATTCCCAACCGCGCTTCATTGCTTTATTGTTTTATCGTCGGTAAAATTAGCTTAACGATAGAACAATGAAGCAATGAATAATTTAAAAATGCAAAAAAGTATTCAACCTCGCGGCGTTAAGCGGGTAAAGCGAAATTTAAAATTCGGCTTTACTCTTATTGAGTTATTGGTTAGTGTTTTCATTATCGCGCTGATTACCGGTTTATTCTTGGCCGATTACCATTCAATCAACAAGAGGCAAAAGCTGATCGTGGCCGCGCAAAAAATGGCGAGCGACATTAAATTGGCGCAGCAATTCAGCTTGGGGTCCAAGAAGCACAACGGAAGCACTCCTTCGGAAGGATGGGGCGTGTATGTCAACGGTTCGCAAGACGGCAGTTATATTATTTTCGCGGACAATGACGGCATTGGCGGCTACGAGTACACTGCCGGACTGAACGAGGAGTTTCAAACCGTGAATTTGCCCGATGGCGTTGTCATCAGTTCCATTCTGGTTAACGGCGCGCCGGCAAACGAGGTTAACATAGTGTTTTTACAGCCCGATCCGACCACGTTTATCAATAATGATTCAGCGGCGAACGCTCAAATAGTGTTGTCCAACGGCAACACGACCAAGACGGTAAAAGTTAATTCATTGGGGCTTGTTGATGTCAATTAGTTTTAACGTTAAGGCGTCGCAATAACGGCGCGAACGGATTAAGCCGTTTCTTCCGATTCTTTTCGCGCCAAAAAGCGAAAAATCATCAACGCGCCGTTTGGCCCAATCTATGTTGAAACGTTTTAAAAAACAATTCGGGTTTATTCCGTCAAATAAAAGCGTTAGGGGTTCGTTGTCCGGGGAAGACGATAAAATCGGCGGCGACAAATTAACGGCGGCCGGCGGATTGGCGGCGCCGACGGGCGACGCGCGCTTAACCGGTTTTACCGTGCTGGAAATAATAGCGGTTATTTTCATCGCTTCCCTGGGGTTAATAGGGGTATTGGCGCTGGCGACGCAAAACATTAAAGTTTCCAGCTTGAACAGAAACGAACTTATCGCTTCGCAATTGGCCCAAGAAGGCTTGGAGCTGGTCAGAAACCAAAGAGATAAAAATTGGCTGGACGGCAATGATTGGAAACTGGGAGCGGGCGCCGGTTCAGACAGCGACATTTACCAAGACGGAACTTACGCGATAGATTATAACAACGGCATAACGAATGTTACGGGCATTGATTCCCCCGACGCCGTTTTAAAAATAAATAACGGTTTTTACGAGCATAACTCGGGAACTCCCACGATATTTTCTCGGCTCATCACCGTTATTGACAACGCTTCGGATTATATGGAGATTGAAAGCAATGTCCGATGGAGCGACAGGGGGCAGATATATAATTATGCCGTAAACACTGTTTTGTATGATTGGCGATAGAGAGGCCGGCGCCGCCAGGGACCAATAATTGCGTCTGGGAGTTGTTTTAGATATTAAAAATATGTTTAAAAATATTAAAAAAAATCAAAAAGGCGTAACATTGTTGGAATTAACCGTTTCCGTTACCATATTTTCAATTATAATGCTCGCGGTTACGCAAATATTCAGGATGGTCGTTGAAGGGCAAAGGAACGCTATCGCGGCGCAAAACGTGCAAGAAAGTGTGCGGTACGCCATGGAAGTGATGAGCAAAGAAATCAGGACCGCCAAAAAAGACGAGGTTACCGCTTTGGGGCAATGCGCCAATGTTCAGAACGGCAGAGTTTACGACGTTAACGGACAAGGCGACGAATTATACATAAGAAACTACAAAGACGAATGCGTTACCTACCGCTTAAACGGAGACAGGCTTGAAATTGAGCGGTATCCTGTCGGCAACCCGACTTCCGCCATAGCGGATTTTATAACGCCGGAGAAAATCAAAGTTTCCAATTTGAAGTTTTCCGCGGTTGATAATGTCGGCGCGGACCAGTCAATGGTTACGATAAGAATGGATATTGAAGCGATTGGCAAGACGGCGCATAAGCAAGGCGTTACGCTGCAGACGACCATTTCTTCAAGATATTACGAATAACAAGCTTAAAGCCGCGGGCTAATTTGATAACTATGCATAATTTATTTAAAAATCAAAAAGGGACCGCCCTTTTTATGACCTTGATAATTTTAAGCGGCGTCTTGATTGTCAGTTTGGGCGCGTCCGATTTGGTAACTTCCGGAACCAAACAAGGGAGGACGCAAGCCTATTCAACCAAGGCTTATTTCGCGGCGGAGGCCGGAGCGGAAAGGGTTTTGTGGGAGATTAGAAAAAATAATTTTGTTTTCTTGAATGCCTCCAACCAGGAATGCCAAACCAACGATTATATCAATTTTGACAATGACAATACGCCTCCCAACACGGCGTATTGCGGCGGCGAACAAATCAACACGCTGTTGAACGGGGCGACTTACAGCGTTGTTTTTAAATCGGCGGGAGCGTCCGCCACGACAACGGCGGCGATAGGGGGGTATCATGACGCCAACAGAAGCGTGGAAATAACTTATTAGCCGGAACCGCGCAATTTGGAATTGGAAATATTATTCATATTCCGTATGGCCCAAATATGAACAAGGAAGAAGCGAAAAAACGCATTAAAAAACTTAAAGGCGAGATAAACCATTACCGTTATCTTTATCATGTCTTGGACAAATCGGAAATTTCAGACGCGGCCTTGGACAGTTTGAAAAACGAGTTGTTTAAACTTGAGCGAGAATATCCGGAATTCATAACCGCCGACTCCCCCACGCAAAGGGTGGGAGGGGCGCCGTTGGATAAATTCAAAAAAACGCGCCACGCGACTCCGATGATGTCTTTGTTTGACGCGTTTACGGAACAGGATATGAGAGACTGGGAAGAGAGAATGCGCAGAATTATGAATTATGAATTAAGAATTAAGAATAAGCTTGATTATTATTGCGAATTGAAAATGGACGGACTGGCGATAAGCCTGGTTTATAAAAAAGGCGCGCTGGTTACGGGGGCCACGCGCGGCGACGGGCGGGTGGGAGAAGATGTGACGCAAAACATAAAAACCATTGAAGCCATACCGCTTGAATTGCGGTTGCCGCGCGAAGATGAATTGAAAAAGATAGGGCTTGGAGGCGAACGGCGCCGCGCCGCGCGGCAAGCCGTTTCGGACGGGCGCGTTGAGGCGAGGGGAGAAGTGGTAATGGCCACGGAAGTGTTTGACGAATTGAACAAAAAACACAAGAAACAAGGGAAGCCGCCGTTTGCCAATCCCCGCAACGCGGCGGCCGGTTCCATCCGGCAGCTTGACCCCGGGGTGGCCGCCGAGAGAAAATTGGATTTTTATGTTTACAGCTTGGATATTGGGGCCGGAAAAATTCTAACCACGCACGAGCAAGAGCACGAATTGGCGAAACTTCTCGGCTTTAAGGCTTTAAAACAAAACAAGTATTGCCAAGACTTGAGCGAAGTTATCAAATTCCACCATTACTGGGAAAAGCATAAGGACAAATTGCCGTTTCAATGCGACGGAGTGGTGGTGAACGTCAACGATTTATCTTTATGGCCGCGGCTTGGCGTTGTCGGCAAAGGCCCGCGCTACATTATGGCTTATAAGTTCGCGGCCGAGCAGGCGACGACTCGCGTGGAGAATGTTGTTTGGCAAGTGGGGCGCACGGGAGTGTTAACTCCCATTGCCGAGCTTTCTCCCGTATGTATCGGCGGAGTAACCGTGAGCCATGCCACGCTTCATAATTTGGATGAAATTAAAAGATTGGGATTGAAAATAGGGGACACGGTAATCCTTGAACGAGCCGGAGACGTCATACCGAAGGTTGTCAGGGTTCTGCCGAAATTGCGGGACGGAAGCGAGAGACAAATAACGGCGCCGGATAAATGCCCGATGTGCGAAAGCGGGGTTGAAAAGGTTTCCGGAGAAGTCGCTTATCGTTGCGTGAACAAAAATTGTTACGCCGTTAACCTTCGGCGCCTGTCCCACTGGGCTTCCAAAGGCGCGTTGGACATTGAGGGTTTGGGCCCGAAAATCATTGAACAGCTGGTTAAAGCGGGATTGGTGGGAGACGTCAGCGACTTTTACGCCTTAACGGAGGGAGATTTAAAGCCGTTGGAAAGGTTTGCCGATAAGTCGGCGGAAAACTTGATTAAGGCGATAAACGAAAAAAAAGAAATTGATTTGGCGCGTTTTATTTACGCTTTGGGCATTAGGCATGTTGGCGAAGAAACCGCCTTGCTTTTAAAAAAGAAACTGTCAAGCGTCAATAAGCGGTTATCAATTTCCGATATCGTAAAATATTTTAAAAATATTTCATTGGAAGAGCTGGAGAGTTTGCCCGATGTCGGGCCGATAGTGGCGAAAAGCGTTTATGACTGGTTTCGGGACGGGCATAATTTGGAATTGATGAAAAAGCTGGAGAAAAGAGGGGTTAAAATAAAAAAACAAGAAAGCCCTCCTACGCTAAAGCTTCGGGGGACAAGCAAGCAAAATTTATCCGGCAAGATTTTTGTGTTAACCGGAGCCTTGGGGGAATTGACCAGGGACGAGGCGAAGGCCAAAATAAGAGAATTGGGCGGTAATGTGTCCTCGTCGGTCGGCAAAAACACGGATTATGTGGTGGTAGGCGAAAATCCCGGCGGTAAATATGAAAAAGCGAAAAAACTGGGAGTGAGAATAATAGGCGAAAAAGAGTTTTTGGCGATGGTAAAATGATCTTTATCGCCTTCCGCCCCTCGCGAAGGGCGGAAAGCGGGGTTTGGGCGATTTTGGGCGCGCGCCCGCGCGAATAATTAAGAAAATAATTTGCGTAAATTCGTAATTGATTTGCGAGCTTGCTCAACATACTTGCTTTTTTTGTGGATTCGCGCTATTATTAACGGATAGTTAACATAAAATTATTTACCTGTTATATAGAGGGTCTCGCCTTGAGCGGGGCGTTTTTATTGAAAATAAGTTGGAAAATTATGGAAATAAGAAATATCGCGATTATTGCCCATGTTGACCATGGGAAAACAACTTTAACCGACGCTTTAATGCGCCAGACAAAAATGTCCGACGAGAGCGTGAGTATGGACTCTGATACCTTGGAAAAAGAGAGGGGCATTACCATTTATTCAAAAAACACATCTTTAATTTACAAAAACACGAAAATCAATATCGTGGACACGCCGGGGCACGCTGATTTCAGCTCGGAAGTGGAGAGAATTTTAAGGTCTGTTGACTCGGTTTTGCTTTTGGTTGACGCCCAAGAAGGGCCGATGCCCCAGACAAAATTTGTTTTGAAAAAATCTTTGGAGTTGGGTTTGAAGCCCATTGTGGTGATTAACAAGATTGACAAGCCGGCGGCCAGGCCGGAGGCGGTTTGCGATATGACGCTTGAGCTTTTTATGGATCTTGGCGCGAATGACGAACAGCTTGACTTTGACACCGTTTACGCGATTGCCAAAGACGGCGTCGCCAAAATGAACCTGGAAGATGACAATAAAGATTTATCGCCATTGCTTGATTTGATACTGGAAAAAGTCAAGCCGGCGTCAAGCGAGGATCTTGCCAAAAAACCTTTGAGTATGCAGCCTTTTAATTTGGCTTATGATAATTATCTCGGCAGATTGGCAATCGGCAGAATTTACGAGGGGGAAGCCAGGAAAGGAATGAATGTTGTCGTTAAAGAAGATGAAAAAAATTACAGAACCGGAAAAATAACGAATATTTT
>JALUVW010000087.1 GCA_027020105.1 Candidatus Falkowiibacteriota bacterium | reverse complement strand
TGGCTTACGCTTTATGGAATCTGGAAGAAAGAGGCAGGATATATATCGGCCCGAACACGGAAGTTTACGGCGGGATGGTGATAGGCGATGTGTCAAAAGGAAACGATATGTGGGTGAATCCGATTAAGGGAAAGAAGTTGAGCAATGTCAGGGCTTCAGGATCCGATGATTCCATTATTCTGACTCCCCCCGCGGAAGTAACGCTGGAAAGAGGGCTGGAAATTATGAAGGCCGATGAATTATTGGAAATTACTCCAAAGAGCGTCCGGTTGAGAAAAGAATATTTAACCCAAACGGAGCAATCCAAAAAAGCGAAAGGGCTGGCATAAACATTAATAATGCCCCTTAGCAAAGGGGTAGGCCGCCCTCCGTAGAGACGAGGCACTGCCTCGTCTCTACGGAGAAGGAGGGTTGGCCCCGCCTTTCGCGAAAGGCGGGATTGGGGGATTATAATTTTTTAAATAATAAATAAAATATTAGAACTCGCGGATTGGCGTTTATTCGCAGATTAGCATAACATTATGATGACATTTAAAGAGCTTGGTTTGAATTCGGAAATAATGAAGAGTCTTGGCGACTTGGGTTTTACGGAACCCGCCCCCATACAAGAAAAAGTTATTCCCGCCATACCGAAATCAAAAAATGATTTAATCGCTTTGGCGCGGACCGGAACGGGAAAGACGGCCGCTTTCAGCGCGTCCGATTTTAAATCAGATAAAAACCGATAAAAAAATGAGGTAATGGAATTTTTAAAAGAGACAGGCTTTAGAGGCAAGAAGATTGAGATAAGCAAAAGCCATATAGCGGCAAGCTGTCATAGCGGAAGAAGAAGATGCCGAGGAAAAAGAAGCGGCCGCCAAAGAGGTTTAACAAAAACGCAAAAAGGCCCGGAAGATTAAAATACTGACCGCGCGTTTAAATTTAATATGGGGTTTTTGAAAAAGGCGGTTTCATCCGTCTTTTTTTGTATTTTTTTATAATAATTAATTCTTAAAATCACGGCTCACTCTTGCCAAAGATTAACATAAGGGGTATAATAGAATTCGTTTATAACTTTGCGAATCACCACAAACGCGCTCCGCGCGACGGGGCAAACAAGTTTATTGCAAATTTACGAATACGCGAATATACTTAAATTTATAATTCATATTTCGTGTATTTGTAATTTGATTTGCGTGTTCGCAGGAAAATTATGCGAAATGTCATTAAAATAAAAGGAGCTCGGGTCCATAATTTAAAAAATATTGACGTGGAAATTCCGCGCGATAAATTGGTGGTAATCACCGGGCTTTCCGGTTCGGGGAAATCTTCTTTGGCCTTTGACACCGTTTACGCCGAGGGGCAGAGGCGGTATGTTGAGTCTTTGTCCGCTTACGCGCGCCAATTTATCGGGCTGCAGGACAAGGCGGACGTTGACCTGATTGAGGGGCTTTCTCCGGCGATTTCCATTGACCAGAAATCAACTTCGCATAATCCCCGCTCAACCGTCGGCACCGTTACGGAAATTTACGATTATTTGCGCTTGCTTTACGCGCGTGTCGGCGTTCCGCATTGCCCCAAATGCGGCAAAAAAATCAAAAAACATTCAATTGATGAGATAGTCAAGCAGGTTAACGCGGCTTACGCCGGCAAGGAAATTGTTGTTTTGGCGCCCCTGATTCGCGGCAAGAAAGGCGAACATAAAAATATTTTGGAGCGGATTGCCGGGGCGGGGTACGGGCGCGCCAGATTTGACGGTTCAATTTATACTTTGGAAGAAATACGGGACATGGCGATTGACAGAAAGAAAAAACATAATTTGGAAATTGTCATTGACCGCTTGGCCGTCTCCCGGGACAAAGAAGATCAAGCCCGCTTGAGCGAAGCGATTGAAAAGGCGTTGGATTTGGGCGACGGATTGGTGACGGTGGCGGGCAGCGCCCCGAACGCTTCCGCGGATACGGACGGCGAGACTATTTATTCTCAATTATTCGCCTGTCCCGATTGCGGCGTTAATTTGCCTGAGCTGGAGCCGCGCAATTTTTCTTTTAACTCGCCGCACGGCGCCTGCGAAGAATGTTCCGGATTGGGGACCAAGCTGGAGATTGATCCCGATTTGATTTTAAATCCGAATTTAACCCTTGCCCAAGGAGCCGTTAGGCCATGGTCGCATACCAGCGGCGGGGGAGGACAGGTATGGATGATGAGCGTTTTGGGCGCCGCGGCCAACAAGCACGGATTTGACCTGAATACGCCCATTAAGGATTTGTCCAAAAAACAAATAGACATCATTTTATACGGCACCGGAGACAAAAAATATAATGTTGATTATGAAAGCGAACGATTTTCCGGCGAGGCGACCTCCGGTTTTGAAGGCATCATACCCAACCTGGAAAGAAGATACAAGCAAACCGATTCCGACTACACAAGAAAAGAAATTGAAAATTATATGCGCGTCCTGCTCTGCCCCGCTTGTCAAGGGAAGCGGCTCAAGCCGGAAATATTGGGAGTTAAAATCGCCGATTTGTCAATTTACGACATAACCGAACAAACCATTGATTCGGCGAAAAAGTTTTTTGCCGGTTTGGAAAAATCAAAAATTCTCTCGGCGCGCGACAAGAAAATAGGAGCGCAAATTTTAAAAGAGATTAACACCCGACTGGAATTTCTCCTAAATGTCGGGCTTGATTATCTCACCCTTTCCCGTCCCGCCGTTACGCTTTCCGGCGGCGAAGCGCAGAGAATACGGCTGGCAACGCAAATCGGGTCCGGCCTGACGGGGGTTTTGTACATATTGGACGAACCGTCAATCGGGCTTCATCAAAGGGACAACGACAAGCTTATCAACACGTTAAAGGGGTTGCGCGATTTGGGCAACACGGTAATAGTGGTGGAGCATGACGAGGCCATGATGATGGCCGCCGACCATATTATTGATATCGGCCCGGGAGCCGGCGCTCATGGCGGCAAGCTGGTGGCGGAGGGAACGGGAGCGCAAATTAAAAAATCCGCCAAGTCGCTTACCGGACAATATTTATCCGGAAAAAAATCAATTTCCGCTCCAAAAAAATATCGCGAGGGCAACGGCCTTTCCATAAAAATCATCGGAGCCGGCGAGCATAATTTGAAAAATATTGACGTGGAATTTCCGTTGGGCAAATTTATCGCCATCACCGGCGTGTCCGGTTCCGGCAAGTCAACTTTGATGACCGATATATTGGCGGCGGCTTTAAGTCAAAAATTTTACCGCGCCAAAAAAATTCCGGGCGCTCATAAAAGAATTGAGGGGCTCGCCAACATTGATAAGGTCATAAACATAGACCAGTCTCCCATCGGCCGCACTCCCCGGTCAAATCCCGCCACCTACACCGGCGCTTTTACTCCCATCCGCGAATTGTTCGCCGGTTTGCCGGAAGCGAAAATCAAGGGCTACAAAGCCGGCCGTTTTTCGTTTAATGTCGCGGGCGGCCGGTGCGAGGCCTGCTCCGGCGACGGTATGGTGAAAATTGAAATGCAGTTTCTTCCCGACGTTTACGTTGAATGCGAAGTGTGCCAAGGCCAAAGATATAACAGAGAGGCGTTGGAAATTCACTACAAAGGGAAAAACATTTCCCAAGTGCTTGATATGACAATTGAAGA
>JALUVW010000086.1 GCA_027020105.1 Candidatus Falkowiibacteriota bacterium | reverse complement strand
TTAAACCTCTCAACCCCGTACCGCTCCGCGCGCGCGCGAATTTCCCGAGGATTAAAATTATTCTCGTCAAATTTGTTAACCGCTTCCATTAAGCTTTCCGGGGTTTGATGGTTGAAAAATATTCCCGTCTTTCCCTCAATGACCGTTTCAAGGGCTCCGCCCTTCCTAAAGGCTATAACGGGCCGGCCCGAAGCCATTGCCTCAACAACGGTTATGCCGAAATCTTCTTCCTGTGGATTTATAAAGGCCCGGCAATTCCTGTAAAGATCGGCCGCTTCCTCATCGCTTACCCTGCCCAGGAATTCAATATTTTTATCATCGCCGGCAATCTTCTTAAGCCGCCGCATATCAACCCCGTCACCGAATATTTTTAACTTCTTATTCAATCTTTTAAACGCTTCAATAACAATATCAACCCTCTTGTAAGGAGCCAATCTCCCGCCGATTAAGAAATAATCCTCCTCGCCTTTTTGGCCAGGGCGGTTGGAATAATTTTCATTTACGCTGAATTTGTCAATATCAACCGGCGGATAAATTACGGTTGAATCGGCCTTGTAATATTTACTGATTCTTCTTTGGACCGTTTTTGAATTCGCTATGTACTTGTCAACCCTGTCCGCGGCGGCCCTGTCCCAGACGCGGACATAGTTCAAAACCAGCGAAATGATTTTTTTGAAATACTTGTTATATTTGAGCGCGTTGATATATTCGTGCGTGTCGCTCCATAAATACCTTGTCGGAGTGTGGCAATAACAAATATGCAAGGTATCCGGCGAGGTTATCACTCCCTTGACGAAAGCGCTGGCGTCCGAAATAACCAAATCATAACCCTTTAAATCAAAAAACTCCACCGCCATCGGCATAAACGGCATATACCATTGATAATGCTTTATTCCGCCGGGCAATTTCTGAATTATTGAAGTTTCAATCTTTCTGTCCTTAAAATGCTTGTCGGCATTCTTCTTTTCGTAAAGCAAAGTATAAATAGGCGCGTCCGGAAACATATCCGACAACGCCTTTAAAACTTTTTCCGCCCCGCCGTCCTGGGCGAGATGATCATGTATTAACGCTACCTTCATACAGTTAACAAGTTATACAAACATAATATCATCAAAAGGCGAAAAGTCAATAAAAAAATCTTACCTTAAAGCGCCTTTATAGCCCTCTAACGTTTTTTCCGCGCATTTTTGCCAGCTGTATTTTTTGACTTGTTCATATCCTTTCTTGATTAAATCAGCGCGCAAATTTTCGTCTTTTATGATTTTTTCCATTCGCGTTCGCGTTTCCTTTTTGTCTTCAGGATTAAAATAAATCGCCGCCTCGCCCAACACTTCCGGCAAGCAAGTTTTGTCCGAACTGACCACCGGACATCCTTCGGACATCGCTTCCAGCGGGGGCAGACCGAACCCTTCAAAGAACGAAGGAAACACATAGGCCAAGGCGTTTTTGTACAAAACTTCCAACTCGGCGTCGGGGACGTATCCGGGGAAGATAACTCGGCTGTTTTTGTCCCCCTCTTTCCATAATCCCAAATCCTCGGCGTATTTCATGATTCTTTTATAAAAATAATCTTCTTTGCCGACCAAAACCAATCTTAAATTATTCAAGCGATCCGATGAATTTGCGCCGGCGGCACTCTCTTTATGTATCTCATTAAAAATCTCAATCAACCCTTCCAAATTTTTATGCGGATAGGCGTTGCCGACATAAAGCAAGTACGGGCGACTGATGCCGCGCTTTGAAAGAATTTTTTCACTATCGTTT
>JALUVW010000085.1 GCA_027020105.1 Candidatus Falkowiibacteriota bacterium | reverse complement strand
CCCATTTATCGCTAAAATTAGCGATTATTAAACAGCGCTCTTTAACATTGACTTCCGGCTTTTTGTGTGGTATTATTAATATATAAGCACATTTACAGCAAACAGAAAAATTTTTCTAAATCCATTCATATATGGAATTGGAAAAATCTTTTTATCTTTTACTGGTTGTAACTTGGTCGCTTACCGACACGGCCACACTTTAAAACAAAAATAAAAAAACGGTAAAACCTAATATTTATAAAAAAATATTGAGTTTTGCCACAACTGGTAAAAGATCGCGCTTTAAAAGTCGGGACAAAGCTCAATCCTGAGAGCGGAAATTTTCATGGCTTATCGCGAGATGGGCCGGAAATAAACTCTTAGGAATGGAGCTCAGATATAGGGTTATTTATTTTTTACATAAGAAGGGCCCTTTCTGGGCTCCTTTTTAATTGGAAGGGCGTTTCCGCTCGTTTGGCGGGAAAACGCCTGGCCGTAGGCAATATTGGGCGATAATCACTTGATAAAATTTATTACAGTTACAGTAATTAGGGTTACCTTTTAGGTTTCGCTCAAACGTGTTGTGGCGGAGAGATTATTTAATTCATAATTATCATAATCTCTGCCAAACATATGAGAAAAACAAGAAACACCCAAGGAGAACTAATTGCCATGAAAAAGCAAATTATTGAACAATGCCTAAACAGGCCAATGAAATCAAAAGACGGGGCCAAATTGCCGTTAATGCATGAAAAAGCGTTCCTGCGGCTCCAATACCGCTATCAAAAAGAGGGCGAATCGGCTCTAATCTCCAAAAAACGGCCCCAAGCGATTTATCCCCAAAAACAGGACTTCAAAGCAGGTAGTGGAAATTATCAAACAATTAGCCATAAAACATCCTGATTTGGGCCCGAATCCGCTGGCTGACGAATTATGGGAACAATACGGCGTTAAATTAAACCAATCAACTGTTTGGCGCGCGCTGAAGCGGGAAAGAATAAGATATGCGGTTGAATACAAGCGCCGGAAGCCCGACCCCAAGCTATATTGCTTGGATACGCCCGGATTGGAACTGCAAATGGACGGCCGCTATCCCTTTGGAAGAGGGCGTAAAATAGTCGGTTTTGACGCCATTGACGACTGCTCAAGATGAGTTTTTGGTAAACTATAAAAGAGGCGCCATAGATTTTATTAAACATTTGATTAAAAACGCTCCTTTCCGCGTTCAGAGAATCAGGGTGGACAACCGATACGGCAAGAAATTTATCGCGTTTTGCGATTTAATCGGCATTGGCGTAATTGAAAACGAGCCGTATAACCCCAAACAGAACGACAAAATAGAAAGATTCCATAAAACACTGAAAAGAGAGTTTTTCCGGAAATATTGCTCTTTCCGCGACTCAATAGAAGTTATGCAATACAAATACAGTCTATGGCAAAACCATTACAACGCCAACAGAAAACATTCCGGATACGGCATGAATAAAATGGCGCCGCGTTTGAAAATAATGTCAGCACTGTTTAATTCTTTAAATGTCACTAATTATCCGCAAAAAATAACCTTGGCTCTGTAACAGTGCATTTTTTGACAGGTTTTTGTTTGATTGATAGGCTAAAATCAAGAACAAAAATTTGTTAAAAATTATGTTGAACAAAAAAACAATAATTTTAATAATAATCTCAACCATCGTCGCCTCGGCGGTTGTTTTGGCGTACGCGGACAGGAACGCCAAAGAATTGGCAAGGAGGGACAACAACAAAGAAAAAATTGAGAAACGAGAAAAAGAGGTTAAAAAACAGGATGTTG
>JALUVW010000084.1 GCA_027020105.1 Candidatus Falkowiibacteriota bacterium | reverse complement strand
GAATTTTATTTGATAAAATTTTTCCATCATACTTCATTCTCCAAATAATTTTATTATTCTCAAAGACATTTTCTTCGCCGTTAAATTTTTCATGGCCCTTATATCTGTCCACATATTTTAAGTTACCGCTTTCAAATATGTATTCTTTTGTGCCGTCAAAAAGAGTTTTGGCCTTACTTTCGCCTCCCGACGCGTAAGTATTTTTCTTCGCGTTTACCAAAAATTGTTTTAATTTTGAAATATCCATACTGATCATAATAGCAAATATTTTGTTTTTGGGCAAAAAAATACCGCTGAAACGATTATCGTTTCAGCGGTTTCGTCAGTGCCTATAAAAACCCTTTAATTTGATATTGTGTTTTCGGCATAAACTTTTTACCAAGTTATTCGACGGCTCTATGCTTCGCGTGGAGCCGCAATGCAAGCCGTGAATAAGAATAAAGCGCTTTGATTTCTGACCAATGTTTGCAATTTGGCTCCACGCGAAGCGTGGAGCCGTCAGGGGTGGATTAAAGCCCTTTTTCATTTTTTGGGTCACCCGAGCTTGACATAGATTGGATAATCTGTCACACTATAAAATCAGTAAAATCGCTGATAAATAGAACCTTAACAAAGGAGGAAAATCATGACTGTACTTGCTGTTTTCGGAGGTTTTATTGGTGTTGTTATACTGATAGCGGTCAGCTCCATTTTTAACGGCTACGCGCTAAGCGTGCTGTAGGGCTGGTTTGTAGTGCCTACCTTTGGTTTGCCGGAACTTTCGGTCGTGCCAGCCATAGGTATCGCTATGGTAGTCAGCTATTTGACGCACCAATACAGCGGCACAAAAAAAGATAATGACGAAAGTTTTGGCGAGACAATATTGAAAGGCGCTATGCTCGCCATTTTAAAGCCATCGTTTGCGCTCTTTTTCGGCTACATAGTCCACCTGTTTATGTAGCCCCATGGTACGCGAGCCCCCTGCGGAATCATTTCTGCTCGGGGCTCTCTTTTTATCTAATTATCTAAAAAAACTGAAAAAGGGCTTTTTAAAAAATAGAGAATTATTTAATTTTTCTCTTTTACGGAACCAGATACACAGTGTTATGTGATGTGTTGACGGGATTATTTGATTACCAGTTTAAAACCGCAAAGACTTTTTTATTGGTAAAAACATTTTTATCAAAATAATCTAGTCAATATTTCACATAACGTTTCTGTGTACCTGAAGTTCCGCATACTACCTTAATTTTTTCAAATTGAAGTATGCGAAATTTGGGCAAGTGATGAGCTGAATCACTTACCGGATACACAGTGTTATACGCCCCGAAGAGCGCAGCGTGGTCGTAGCGAAGCGGAGAAGTTTAGTTTAGAATTTTTCTCATCGGCTGTATCTTTAATCCGTGCAAATTTCTTATTCCTGTAGTTTTTTTATAACCCATTTTTTGATAAAAAGGAACTGCGTAAATTGATGATCTAATTTTAATCTCTTTAGAATTCTGTTTTTTCGCTTCTTTCTCCAACAATTCAACCAGTTTTTTACCAACCCCTTTTTTATGTGTTTTCCCAATTACAAATAAATTTCCTATTCTATTTTTGCTACCCTTGATATATCCAACAATTTTATTATTTTCTTCTGCCACATAAAAAATGCTTTTGCTGGATACATGAAATGCTTCAAGCAACTCTTTATCAGACTTTTGGGGGTTGGTAAAATTCAGATACCAATCAATAGCTTCTTTTTTAAAATACTCTGAATTGTTGAATTTTTTAAAAACAGAATTTTTAATTTCAGCTATTTGCCTAATATCTTCTTTTTTGAACTTTCTAAACTTCATATAACGTTCGCGTAT
>JALUVW010000083.1 GCA_027020105.1 Candidatus Falkowiibacteriota bacterium | reverse complement strand
TCATATTTTTCTTCATCTTGTAGTGCCTAATAAATATTTTATTTGGTTGTTTAATTTTTTTGTTGTACCTTTGCCCTATGTTTGTAAGAAAAAAAACCAGTAAAAACAGCCCGAAAACTGCTATTCAGTTAGTAGAGAATGTTAGAATAGGCAAGAAAGTTAAACAAAAGATAATCAGGCACTTTGGCACAGCTCTTAACGAGGAAGAAGCCAAAGTTTTAATCCGATTGGCATTGTTATATAAAGAACAGCTATTAAAACAATCCGCTCAATTAGAATTGTTTGACAAAAATGCAGTTGATACGATAGAAACCTTGGTGGAAAGTTCCCAAGCTAAACAGCCTGATAGATTGGATGTTAATCTTAAAAATATCGAAGAAGAAAAGCGAATTACCACAGGTATTCATCAAGTTTTTGGAAAAATATTTGATAAGGTTGGTTTCAACGAAGTTTTAAAAAATCCTTCGAGAAAAAAATCATCGGTTAAACTTTTAAAAAATGTGGTTCTCGGACGTATTGCAGAACCGGCAAGCAAACGTTCTACTGCAAGAATGTTATCAGAAGAATACGGCATCAATACACAATTGACAGCAATTTATAGAATGATGGATTTTATTGATGATGATGCGATTGAAAAAATTCAAGAAAAAACTTATATCTATACAAAACAATTAAAAGGAGAAGAACTCGATGTAGTTTTCTATGATTGCACCAGTCTTTATTTTGAAAGTTTTCAACAAGAAGGTTTGATGCAAAACGGTTATAGCAAAGACGGAAAATTTAACCAAGCCCAAATCATTTTATCTATTTTGGTAACCAAACAAGGTTTACCGGTAGGTTATCAAGTGTATTCAGGCAATACATTTGAAGGCAATACCCTTGAAGATGCTGTCAAGCTAATCAAAGAACAATATAATATTGGTGAAGTCATTTTTGTTGCTGATTCAGGTTTAATCAGTCATAAAAACATTAATGAGTTGCACAGCAATAAAGTATCTTTTATAATGGGAGCACGTATCAAAAATCAAAACAAAGAAATAACGGCTCAAATACTTGATAAATCAAACTATAAAAAAATAGACAGCAAACAACACGAAACAGGGCTTTTGTACAAACAAATTACAATAAATAATCATCTTACAATGACGTTAACTTATAGTCCGAAACGTGCAGAAAAAGACCGCTATGATAGAGAAGTTGCCATTGAAAAATTGAAGGCAAAATTAAAAAAATCAAAAAACCCGAAAGAATTATTGAGCAATTTTGGTTATAAAAAGTTCATAAAAGTCAAAGGAGAAGCCGATTTGGAAATCGACAAACAAAAGTTAAAAGAAGCTGAGAAATGGGACGGATTAAAGGGTATTGTAAGCAACACAAAACATCTAACGGCATTACAACAAATCACGCATTATTCCGGACTTTGGCAAGTGGAAGAAACTTTTAGAATTAGCAAACACGATATCAAAATGCGACCTATTTATCATTGGACAAATAAAAGAATCAAAGCGCACATAGCTATTTGTTTTATGGCTTTATCGTGTATGCGGTTTGCTGAATATGAGATTGCTGCAAGGTATCAAAAATTAAGTCCGAAAGAAATACGACACCAATTAAAACAAGTTCAAACGTCCATTCTTAAAGATAACTCGACTAATAAATTGTACGCACTTCCTTCAAAAATTCAAGAAGATGCCTATAAAATCTTGCGCCTATATGATATAAAACACATTACCACCCCTTACGAAATATTGTAAAATGTAGTGCCTTACGAAAATCGCAATGCACTATAAATAAATGTGTTAATTTAAATAATGTGCGAAGTCAGGACAGTTGTACATTCACCGGACTTGAAATAGGCA
>JALUVW010000082.1 GCA_027020105.1 Candidatus Falkowiibacteriota bacterium | reverse complement strand
GGAGGCGCTAAATCCGGAGCGCGGATTATGCCGCGGGGCGCGGATGACATATTCCGCAGAAACGAGGCGCCGCCTCGTTTCCATAATAACAATAACGATGACCAAGTGTTGGGCGAATTGCCGCCGAACGATGAATGGACGCTTGAAGCAAGGGATAAAAAAGCGGAATTGTTTAAATACTTATTAATTATCGCCGGCGGAATAATTATCGTTTTAGGAGGCTTGTTGGCCAAGGCCATTAAGGTGATTGATGAATAATCCGAATGATATAATCCGAATGACCCGAATTATAATCCGAATACCCCGAATTATAATCCGAATGTTTATAATCCGAATGCTCCGAGACCCGAATGATATAATCCGAATGCCCGAATATCCGAATGTTTATAATCCGAATGCCCCGAATTATAATCCGAATGACCTGAATATCCGAATGGCGCGAATGCATAGGTTTGGAGCGGTTCTAAATCGTTTCTCGGCTACAATTTTGCCGGCAAGTTCTTAAAAATAAAAAAATCCTCGGAATGTTTCCATTCCGAGGAGAGTCGTATATAAAAATCAGGAATTCTCTTCGTTAAATCCGTAATGCCTGTCTATCAGGCCGCGGATTTTTTTATTGACTCTTTTTTTGTAAGAGTCAAGCATTTTTTTACTTTGCGGACCGAGCAGGTCCGCGGGCAGATTTCTCAACAGTATGAGCGGATTGCGCGCCGGCCGCTCAACCGTTTTCAGTTTTTTTATTTTTTTTAATGTTTTTTCAAAATTATCCATTCTTTCCTCCTTTTTTATGTTATTCCCCGCGCCCTTTTCCAGAGGGCCTCATCTATGTCAACAACGGTCAATACGTGAATATTACCGTTGTTCTTGTATTCTCTTTTGATAATGTTCGTTAATTGGCGGTAAACCGCCAACGCGCTTTTCTTAGGCGTTCTTGTTTTCGCCTTGCTGAAATATTTCAGCACGATTTTCAACCTGTCCCTCTCCGCCTCCAATTCGTGGAGACGCACCTCAATTCTTCCGTTTTCTTTTTCAGCCATCAAATCCTCCTTGTAAAATAGATTTTTGTTATTATAAAATTAACACAGAGGCGCGGTGAAGTCAATAACCGTCCAAGCGCGGCTTTTTTTATCGCGAATATTATGATATAATATTATTTAGACAGCAGACCCTTCGGCAAGCTCAGGGCAGGCTCGACGGCAGTTCCATAAAAAAACTTGCTACCTGTTACCTGTTACCTGCTACCTGTTACCTGCTACTTGTTACTTGTTACCTGTTACCTGACATTATGGCAAGAAAAAAAAGAAAATATAAAAGAAGAAAAAAAGATCCCTTGGACTATATCGCTCTGCCGAGTATGCCCAAGCTGGACTTGGACCCTGAAACGAAAAAGGGTATTTTTATTGTGGTTATTTTGGCTCTCGGGCTTATAAGTTTATTAGGCTTGTTCGGTTTGGCCGGCGGCGCGGGGATATATTTATCCAAAGCGATAATATTTTTGTTTGGCTGGGGAAAATGGCTGGCGCCTCTCATTTTGCTTCTTTTGAGCTTTCTTCTGTTTAACGGCGGCAAACATTATGTCCGAGGATCAACTTATATAGGTTTATTTATATTTGTTATTTCTTTCCAATCCCTTTTGCATTTTTTCATTGACAGCGATAAATGGCAGGCCGTTGTCGGCGCGGGAAAAGGCGGCGGATATATCGGGTATCTTTTCGCGACAATATTTTTTAAGTTAATCGGATTTTGGGGAGGGCTAATCGTTATCATTTGTCTCTTGCTGATTTCTTTTATGGTGATATTTAACGCGCCGCTGTACAGTTTAATCGGCTCCGAGAGCGTCTTGGCGCGGCTTATTTTTCATCCCGTGAAATTTGTTTTGAATAAAATGTTTAGGCGGGGAGGGGGCGATGCGGAGGACGAGGAAGAAGAAATTGAAGAGGGCGAAGAGGGCGAAAATGAGGAAGAGGGCGATGAGGATGAAGAGGAAGAGGGAGTTGATGCCGGTTTTATTAAGCATGGGATAAGCGATGAAGCGCCCGAACTTGTGAAAAAGTCGTTTAACGAAAAGGGAGTGGTTAAAAAAGATGATGACAGGCTATGGAAAAAAAGCAACGTAAAAATTGACTTGCCTTTGGATTTGTTAAACGGCAAAATAGGCAAACCGACCAGCGGAGACATTAAAAATAACATTGAAGTGATTAAAAGAGCGCTGGAGAATTTCGGCATTCCGGTGGAAATGGGAGAAGTGAGCGTGGGGCCCACCGTTACCCAATATACCTTTAAGCCCCGCGAAGGCATAAAACTGTCCCGCATAACAAATCTGAGCAATGATTTGGCGTTGGCGTTGGCGGCGCATCCGATACGAATTGAAGCGCCGATTCCGGGCAAATCTCTCGTGGGAGTGGAAGTGCCGAATCAGGCCAAGGCGATTGTGGGGCAAAAAGAAATATTAAGCGGCAAAGATTTTAAGGAAAGGAAAACAAATTTGATGCTGGCGTTGGGCAAGGACGTGTCCGGTAAAAGCTGGCTGTATGACTTGTCGAAAATGCCGCACTTGCTTGTTGCCGGCGCGACAAATTCCGGCAAATCCGTTTGCCTGAATTCAATCATCGTCAGTTTGCTATACCAAAACAATCCCGACGATTTGCGTTTTATTATGGTGGACCCCAAGCGGGTGGAATTGCCGGTGTATAACGGCATACCGCACCTTTTAACGCCGGTGATAACCGAGGTGCCGAAAACCATAAACGCTTTGAAGTGGTGTTTGAACGAAATGGACAGGCGGTTTGAAACGTTGTCCAAGGCGGGCAAGAGGAATATTCAATCGTATAATTTAAGCGTAAACGGAGGCAAAAAGAATGGCGCCGAAAAAATGCCGTATATCGTGTTTATCGTGGACGAATTGGCGGATCTGATGGTGGCGGCCGCCAAAGACATTGAAGCGTCGGTAATACGCCTCGCTCAAATGGCGCGGGCGGTCGGCATCCATTTAATACTGGCGACGCAAAGGCCGAGCGTGGATGTGATTACGGGATTGATTAAGGCCAATATGCCGGCGCGTATCGCTTTTTCGGTCGCTTCGGGCACGGATTCAAGAACGATTTTGGATTCGTTGGGCGCGGAGAAATTGCTGGGGCGCGGAGATATGCTTTTCGTTACGGCGGAATTGTCCAAGCCGAAACGGCTGCAGGGCGCTTTTGTTTCGGATAACGAGATTAAGAAAATAGTCAGGTACATAAAAGAAAACGGCGGAGAAGCCGATTATGTTGAGGGCGTGACAGACAGGCAAAAAGTAAGCGGAATAGCCGGTGTCGGCATGGACGGGGAAAGCGGCGATGACGACGAGCTTTTGGAGGAAGCCAAGGAGCTGATAATAAATTCCGGCAAAGCCTCGGCCTCATTCCTCCAGCGCCGCCTAAGCATCGGTTACGCCCGCGCGGCGCGAATATTGGATATTTTGGAGGAACAAGGAGTGGTGGGTCCGTCCCAAGGCGCCAAGCCACGCGAAATATTGATAACCAAGGAGCAATATGATAATATGATAACTCAAGGGGTGAGCGGTGTTGCCCTGCACAGCATGGAGGAGTCGGAACCGCCGGATAGTTATTTGGGGGAAGAAAAGGACTTAGAGGGCGGAGAAGGCGGAGAAGGAGAGAGGGAAGAGGGAGAAGAAGATGAAGAATCGCCAATTAACGCCAAAGGACGCAAAGAAACGCCAAGCGAAGATGAAGAGTCATCCTACGTTGAAGCTTCGGAGGGTAAAGATGACGATGAGAAAAATGAAGAAGATTTGGACGATAAAGAGAACGAAGAAGATGAAGAAGGGGATGATGAAGATGTTGAGGGCGATGAGGAAATAGAAGAAGAAAGCGAGGAAGATGATGATGAGGACGACGAGGATGAAGGAAAATATTTTGCGAAGTAAAAAGGAGTATTCCACCGACCTTTAGGTCAGGGTTCGGGCGGCTTTAGCCGCCGCGCGCTAAATCGGCCATGGTTGAAGAAAGAAAAGATTAAAAAAGTGACCGTTGAAGGAGTAACAATTAATGAATTATGTAAAGATAATAAAATTAAGGAAATAGATATATTGAAATTAGATGTGGAGGGGGCTGAAATGGATATTTTAAAGAATAGCGGAGCGCTGCTTAAAAATATTAAAAAAATTGTTGTTGAATATCATACTCCGAAGCTTAAAAAAGAAATAAAAAATTTTCTTAGAAAAAATAATTTTATATTATTAGCTGAGGAAAAAGAGAAGCAGGGTATTGGAGGTTGCGGTGATTTATATTTTTTGCGCGGCGATCAACGTAATTAATCCAACCAAGTATGGCATTAACTTTTTACAAAAAACTTTTAAATAACAAGATAGATAAAGTTAATGCGCTGTATGTTTTTATAGATTCATCAAATCTTTGGGCGTCGTAAAAATCAAAAGGCAGGTTGTTTGATTATCAAAAATTAATTAAATATATAAAAGACAAGTTTAAGCCTAATGAATTAAAAGTTTTTTATTATGCCGCGTTTCCCGCGGACGGAACCAGAAGCTATAGCCTTGATAAAAGGCATAAATTTTTTACTTTCTTAAAAAAAGGATTAAATTTTGTAGTAAGGAAGAAGAAATTAAAAAGAATAAAAATTATTGATGAGGAATTAGGCGAGGGAATAAAAGAGAAGGGGGATATGGATGTAGAAATTGCGGTAGACGCAATGCATCACAAAGATAAATATGATACCGCGATTTTTTTCTCGGGAGATTCAGACTTTCTGATATTGATAAATTATTTAAAAAAAGCCGGCAAGAAAGTTTATGTGTTTTCTTCAAAAAACAATATTTCAGAAGAATTGCGCACAAGCGTGGACGGTTATTGCGATGTAATATCAATAGATGAAATTTGGGGCAAAGAATTAAAAAGAAGGAAAAAATAAAAACAACTCTCCGCGAGGAGAGTTGCCCTAAGATGTAATGCCCTTTCGGTCTATAGCTGGGACCAAAAGACAATTATAATATAGCATAATTTTATTAAAATTACAATAAAATAAATATTCGCTAATATTAAATAAAAAATTAGTTATATATAAAAAAATAAAAATTTATTAACAAGTTTGTGGATAAAAAATTCGTTATGTTTTGGTTTTGCCGGAGCTCCTAACGGAGACTCTGACGAGGTCGGAAAAATTACGCCATCAATAGATAAATTATTTAAAACTAAACAAATAAAATATTCTAAATTCTAAATTCTTAATTCATAATTCAAAAAATATGATTATCACTTATATCGGGCATTCGTGCTTTAAAATTCAGGACAAAACCGGATCTGAAGGGGTGACGGTTGTCACCGACCCTTTTGACAAAAAAATCGGCTTGAAGGCGCCTAATTTTGAGGCGGACATTGTGACCGTGAGCCACGACCATTACGACCATAACAATGTCGGCGCCATCAGGGGAAACCCTTTCATTATTGACACGGCCGGCGAATACGATAAAAAAGATGTGGCGGTTCAAGGCATTGACTCTTACCATGACGCGAAAGAGGGGGCCGAGCGCGGCAAAAACATTATTTATCGGATTGATATTGACGATATCTCGGTCGCGCATCTCGGGGATTTGGGGCATATTTTAAACACCAAACAATTGGAGCGATTGGAAGGCACGGATATTTTGTTAATTCCGGTGGGCGGAAAATACACCATTGACGCCAAAAAAGCGGCGGAAGTCGTGGGGCAAATTGAGCCGAGAATCGTCATTCCGATGCATTATAACGTGAAGGGATTAAAAGTTGACGGCTTGGACGGAGTGGATAAATTCGTAAAAGAAATCGGCTTAAAGCCGACGTATGAGGACAAGTTAAAAATAAGCAAAAAGGATTTGCCGCAGGAAGACACGGAATTAGTAATATTACAGATTTAAGAATCAAGGATTTATGCCAAAAACAAAAACAGTGAAAATTAAGGTCAAAAAAGTGACGAAAAAAACCGCCGCGCGAAAACCGAAAAAGGCGGCCGTTAAGCGCGAAAGCGTTAAAAAAACGGTAAAACCGCGGAAGACAAAAACGAAAAAGGCGGCAAAACGGCCAATCGCGGCCGAAGCGAAAAAGAAGGTTACGCACGAAGATATTGAGAAAAAAATTGACGAGATGGATATAGAGGGTATAATAAAAAGAGAGCGCGACAAACGGATGCTTTTGTGGGCGGGAGTCAGTTTTTTTATGGCGCTGATTTTTGTTTTTTGGGTGTTTAGCTTAAAACAGACGTTTAAGCGTATTGAGGTTGAGAATTCAGGCAATAAGGAGTTTGAGTGGAAAAAAATCACAAACGATTTCAGCGAGTCAATGAGCGAAATGAAGAAAAACTTGGCTGAAATCAAGAAGTTTACGGACACGGCGGAAAATTACGCGACGACAACGAGCGCGGCGTTGACGGCAAGCTCAAGCGATGCTTCAACAATAAACGCCGGCGTTCCGGCGGAACAGGACAGTTTGGAAGAGATTAAGGAGTTGAAGGCGCGGTTGGAGGAATTGGAGAGCAGGTTGGCCACGAGCAGCCCGCAAAACGGCGCGCGATGAATTTTAAGCGCGCGCGATGCAACGGGGCGACGCCAATATACCGATACATACGAATAATACGAATGATGTTCGTTGTTTATTATTCAATATTTAAAATTTTCATACGAATTTATCAACCAAAAGTTTTTAAACGCTCCCGCGAATATTGAAGCGGATAAATTACAAACATAACTCGCCGTTAGGCCTAATTTACAAAAACATATGAACAACAATAAAACACAAAATCAAAACGACAACCGCTCAGAACAGGAAGCGAATTTGGCGTTAATGGAGGCGCGGGTCAAAAAATTAACCACGCGGCTCCGGGCCGGATTATTTCTTTTGTTCGCGATGCTTATCGCCGGCGCCTTGTTCTTCGCCAATGTTTATTACGAACGGCTGGCGCTGGCTTTGACCGGAAACTACACAATGACATCCGGCGACCTTTTAACCGCCGGCGACTGGAACACCTTGGCGGATGATTTCGTTTCCAAAGATGAATATAACGGATTGGTGGCGACGATAAACAATATGACGGCAACGGTAAACAACATTACTACAAAAGTGGGCAATATCGCGACTTTTATAGATCCGGTGTCTGTTAATACCGGAGGCGCCGTCGCGGGATGGACAACATTTGACGCGTCACCGTATATTCCCGCCGACGCCGTGGCGGTGATTTTGGAGGCGGAAGCGGCGATGACTGGCCCCGACGGCGGAGACAAGGACGCCTATATCAGAATTCGCGAATCCGCCGGCTCGTTTGAGTATGTTCTTTTAAGGGGCAGATCCGCCGGAGAACGCGATAATGTGGCATGGGCCTCGCAGGGAATCTTTCCGGTCGGCAATGATAAAAAATTCCAATGGGAAATAGAGGCTCCGGGGTTTAATGAGGGAGCGGTTATAAGACTGATAGGATATTATTAATTTCCAAATCATAAATTATAATTTTTAACAAAACCAATAATGAAGAAAAAAATAAACAAACCAAAAACAAATAAAACGGCGAAACCGAAAAAAAAGACCGCGAAAAACGCCGCGCCCAAAAAATCGGCCGCAAGCGAAAAAACGGGCAAACCGAAAAACAGGAAAACGGGCGTCGGCGCGAAAGCCAAGATTGAAAAGGCGCCGGAAGAAACAACCAATCCGGAGATAAAAACGGAAGAAAAAAACGAAAACAAAAAGGCGGCGGACCGGATAGTCAACGGCAAAGAAAAAACCGAGTTTGGCTTGGTTGAGCCGCAGCCGATTGTCAATGAAATGCGCAAGTCTTATTTGGATTACGCTATGAGCGTTATCGTGTCGCGCGCCTTGCCGGACGTGCGGGACGGCTTAAAGCCGGTGCATAGGAGGATTTTGTACGCTATGTGGAACATCGGACTGCGCGCCGGCGCGAAATTCAGGAAATCGGCCACCGTGGTCGGTGAAGTTTTGGGCAAATACCATCCGCATGGCGACACCGCCGTTTATGACTCAATGGTCCGTATGGCCCAGGATTTTTCTTTGCGCTATACGTTGGTTCGCGGGCAGGGAAATTTCGGGTCAATGGACGGAGATCGGGCGGCGGCGATGCGATACACGGAAGCGAAGCTGTCCGCCATATCCGAGGAATTGCTTTTTGACATTGAAAAAAACACGGTTGATTTCGCGCCCAATTTTGACGGTTCGCACAAGGAGCCGCGCGTTTTGCCGGCAAAGCTTCCCAATCTTCTTTTGAACGGAGCAATGGGAATCGCGGTCGGCATGGCCACCAACATTCCTCCGCATAATTTAAGCGAATTGACGCAAGCCGTTAATCACTTGATAGATAATCCGGACGCGGGAGTGGAGGAGTTGGCGCGGTTCGTCAAAGGGCCGGATTTTCCCACCGGCGGCATTATTTACAATCAAAAAGACATCCTCCGCGCCTATACTACCGGACGGGGAGGAATCGTGATGCGAGGCCGCGCCGAAATTCAGGAAGGCAAAGGCGGAACTTTTAAAATAGTCATTACCGAGCTGCCCTATCAAGTCAACAAAGCCAATTTGGTTGAAAAAATAGCCGATTTGACAAGAAATAAAAAACTGGAGGGCATTAAAGATTTGCGCGACGAGTCGGACAAAGAAGGCGTGCGCGTTACCATTGACTTAAAAAAAGACGCCTATCCCAAGAAGATTTTGAACAGTTTGTACAAGCACACGCAGCTGCAGGAAACGTTTCATGTTAATATGTTGGCGCTTACCGACGGCATTCAACC
>JALUVW010000081.1 GCA_027020105.1 Candidatus Falkowiibacteriota bacterium | reverse complement strand
CTTGCCGTTTAACGCCGGACGATTCCGGCGGAGTCGGAATTCCATCGGCGATAACGCCCGCTATCGGCAATTCCGCGGCCATGGCCTGAAGCGTAACGGTAAAATCAATCCATCTTGGCGACAAGGAAGATCCGACAAAAACATCAAAACTGTCCAACCACTTCTTAAGATGATTTTGTTCGCCCACGAACCATACCATAGCGTCAATTTCCATTTTTTTCGCGAGCCAGGCCAAGTTTTTCCTTTCTTCGCCTTCGCCGACAATAATCAATTGTATATTCGGGATAACATTTAAGCATATTTTCGCCGCCTGAAACAGTATTTCCACGTTTTGATTTTTGTTAAGCTCAACCGCGGTCCCGACGGTAAAAAATTTACGCCTGTAGTTTTTTCCGTCGGCGTTGGCCAATTCATTGAATAAATTATCCTGATGTTCGTATCTTTTTAATTTTATCCCCGGACGAATTATCGTGATATTTTTTTCTTTGAACCCCGAATCTTTTAATTTGGCTTTGACAAAATCGGTAAAGGTTATGATGTCCGCTCGGCGGGAGCATATTCCGCAAATCAAAACCAAAAACTTGTTAACGGCTCCCTCTTTCAAAAAAACAGAGTCGGAATCTTCCAGCCACACCGTTTTTATTTTAAGCAACTTGGCCGCCGGCGCGAAAATTATTTTTTCATTTATGTTTAAGCATATTATGGCGCTGATTTTTTTGTTAAACTTATAATACGCCAAACGAATCAAGGACGCCAAAAACAAAAACGGCAGTAAAAAAATAAATATAATTTGGCCGAATTTTTTATTTAGTCCGGGCCCAAGATATGTTTTTTTAACCGGCCAATTATTTTTTTGAAACTGTTCGGTTAATCCGGACGGCTTGGAAGCCAAACAAAAAGAATGGCCCGCGCCGCTTAATTCTTCCAATAAATCAATAAGCGGCGAGTTTTTATCCGGGGAAGAGTTGATGATTAAGATGTTTTTAGGCATATCGCGTGTCGTAAACTACAACATAATAACAAATAATCACTTCAAGTGATTGCGCGGGAATTAACTTATTTACGCATCTATTCCAAAAGCGTTCCGAGAATAAATACTTTTAACTTCCTCTATACCTTTAAAGTATCTTATTTTTGGCTTTTTGTCTATTAGTGCAACGAGAAAGACCCAAGAAACATCTTTTTAATAATGTTCTTTTTTTCGTCCAATTTTTCCTTAATTCTTTCCTAGTTCTCAAGGGAATAATTTTTTGCTTTGAATTCCGCTTGAGTTGCCGGGCAGAATAAACGAGGTTATAGAAAACGCAAAATGGGCGTTAAGAGAGGCGTCCATGCGCCAGAACGCTATATGTACTTTGGCTGTTCACCAAAAACCAGGTGTATTACAAGCAACTTGTGGGAAAATACACCGAGGAAATCAAAAAATATTTTTAAAGGAGGAGGCTGATGAAAACCATTGAAGAATTGGCGGAGAAAATCAGGAATGGAACCGAGAAAGAAGCGCAAGACGCGCTTGCGGAACTTCAAGAGATGCGTAAAAACTTTCAAAAAAACGCATTAAAAGCTGCTGTCCCGGCCATTATGACGCGAAACCTTTCACATGGAATAGGGAAAAAATTAAAAAAGGAGGTGAAACAAAAAATAAAAGACAAAATTTTAATAGCGGAAGATAATGCGTAAAACAAGAATTTAAACCCGTACTGGCCTCCAGGCGAAGATATATAAAATACGTAAAATAAAATATTCAAAGTCCCCGGTAAACTATTCGCCGGGGCTTTTTCTTTTTATTAAAAAGGTATAATGCGAGTATGGATAAACGAAAAATAATTTTTATTACGGGAAACAAAGGAAAATTAAAACATATATTCAATTGGTTTAAAAAAATACGACAAGCCATTGGGTAAAAAATAGCGATAAAAAATCAGGATTGACTTCTGTTTTTAGTTTTGTTATACTATACTTATGAGTATAGTAAAAAATAACAATAAACCAACGAGAGGGCTCTATTTGAGCAGATTTTCCCAATTGGCAAAATTGGGCATTTTGATTTTTCATACCGGCGATTTGGCTAATTTATGGCAAATAAAAAACACCCATAATTTGCACGTTACTTTAAAAAGATACGCGGAAAAAGGGCTGTTGACCAGGATTTACCGCGGGATGTATTCCTTAAAGCCGGTGGAGGAACTGGATCCTCTGCTGCTGGGAATTAAGGCGTTGCATAGATATTGCTATGTGAGCGCGGAAACCGTTTTGGCGGAAGGCGGAATAATTCAGCAAATAATTGAACAAATTACTCTTGTAAGCTCTGTTTCCAGAAAATTTTCCATTGGAAATTACAATTTCCATTCCAGAAAATTAGCTGATAAATTTCTCTATAACGAAGCGGGAATAACGGAAAAGAACGGCATCAGAAAAGCGTCCGTTGAAAGAGCCGTGGCGGACCTGCTGTATTTTAACCCAAAAGCGCATTTTGACGCGGAGCGGCTGATTGATTGGCGGAAAGTCAGGCAAATTCAAAAATCAGTCGGCTATCCGCTGACGCAAAAAAACCTGCCACCAAAAAAATAATTTTATGATTATTCCAAGTCCAAAAGACGCTGTCCATAAAGCATGGCTATATCGCCTGCTTTCTGAAATTTACGATAATTCGTTTCTTGCCAATGTTTTGTATTTCAAGGGAGGCACATGCGCGGCCATGCTCGGCTACTTGAATCGCTTTTCGGTGGATCTTGATTTTGATTTTACTGGGAAGCCGAATGAAATTCCGGAAACTGAAAAAAATCTGGAAAAAATCTTCAAAAAGCTGGGATTAAAAATAAAAGACAAAAGCCGAAAGGTTCCGCAGTATTTTCTCAAATATCCGACTGAAAAAAACGGGAGGAATACAATCAAGATAGATATTACCTTTCCTCCGCCGAAGTCAAACGCGTATGAGCCGAAAGAATTCGCGGGCATAGACAGGATTATTAACTGCCAGACCGTTGAAACGATGTTCGCCAATAAATTGGTCGCGCTCATTGACCGCTGGGAGAAAAACAAATCAATCGCCGGACGCGACCTTTACGACATCCACCATTTTTTTCTGCGGGGATTTCGCTATAATGAAAAAGTTATTGAAGAAAGAAGAGGGGTCTCCATATTAAAATTTTTCAAAGAGTTATCCGACTTTACGGAAAAATATATTACGGAAACAACTGTCAACCAAGACCTGAACACTCTGCTTGCCCCGGCGGAATTCCAAAAAGTAAGAAAAATTTTAAAACGGGAAACATTGATGTTTCTAAAAGACGAAATAAACCGACTGACAAAAAAATCCAAAACAAAATTCTATGTTTAAATTTTTTGAAAAAAAACTAAATAGTCAAACAGAACGAAAAGAGCGGCAAAAAAGCGAAAAGTTGAATGTTCTTGTTTTTGACGATTCCGAAAATCAGGATTATTCGCGAATGTTTGGTTTCCACCTCAATGAAGACGATAATTTTCCGACAAAAGCGGCTTCCGTTAACGAGTTAAGCCAAATATCGCGCGAATTGGAAAAAGAAAATTTTGACATTATTTTTGTGGCAACTCCGGATCATTTGGATAAAAATCTGACATCTGAAATTACAAAAATCAGAAATAACAAGGAGATTAAAAAACAGCCGATATTTTTTGTTATGAAAAGCGATAAAAATGAAAAGGACTTTGAGTATTTGAAAAAATTTGACGATGTTATTGAGGTGCCGCCGCTTATCCATATGGAAAAATTGGCCTCGCGATTCAAGTCGGTGCCGGAACTTCTGGGATACATAGAAGACCGATATGGGGACAAGTGGCAAAAAAATAAAATTTCTTTTTACGGCGAGTACAAAAACAAAATTGATTCGCGGTCGGAAATAACGGCGGACACGGAGAAAGAGCTGAAAATTTTGGAAAATATTTTTCAAAAAAATAATATCAAGAAAGTTTTGGATGCCGGAGGCGGCAACGGAAGAATAGCCATACCGCTCGCCGAAAACGGATATGAGATAACCAACGCGGATTCTTCCCGTGAACTGCTTGAAGAAATGAAAAACAAAACGGGCCGAGTTGAGGCGATGGAGGCAGATCTAAGAAAACTTCCGATAAAAGACGGGCGGTTTGACGCGGTAATTTATAATTGGCACGTGTTTTGCGATATCCTTGGAGATAAAAGCAAAAAACAAGTTTTATCGGAAGCCTTCAGAATATTGAAAGAAGGCGGCGTTATCGCCTTGGACTTGCCCGATCGGGAAAAAGGCGAATACAAAAAAGACGGGGTTTATATTGATTATCCCGGCGGAGAGTCCGTTTTCGTAGGATATATTCCGACCGAGGATGAAATGAAAAAATATCTTGAAGACGCCGGATTTAAGGATATTAAGGTCGACAAATGGGAAACTAAAGACGGATTCCCAAAAATAAGTTTTAGCGCTAAAAAATAACGCCGGCAATTACTACTTATTCATTAAATCCATCAAGTCCCGCTTGGAAATTCCTTTAACCGCGTATAGCATCCCGAAATAAATAATTGTCGCTTCGGCTAAAACCAGAAACAAATTCGCTTGACGATCGGCTTGCGCCGAATAAAGCCAAACTCCCATAACGGCCGACGCCAACAATGATTTAAAAAATATTTTTAAATTGGGCAGGAATTTCGTGTATTTCCAAATAAGATAAACGGACGCCGAAACAACGGCCAGTTCGCTGTAAATCGTCACCCAGGCGGCGCCGAAATAAGAATACTTCGGGATAAAAACCAAATATCCGGCTACGGCGGTAACTCCGACAAAAAGGTAGGCGCCGATTATTTTTTTCTGTTTGTTGACGGCGATAATCCCGTGCGTGAACGCGGAACCCAAAAAAATAATGCCGGCGGCTATTATTAAAACCTGAAGAACCGGCCCTGACGCGCCGAAATTTTGTCCGGCGACAAAAACCATAATCGGCTTGGCGGTAAATTGGGCGCCGATTACGAGAGGCAGGGCGACAATGGCCATGGCGTCAAATGATTTTTGCATTATGTTTTTAAAGCTTTCAATATTTTTTTTCGCCCATTCCGCCGCGATAATCGGCAAAATAAGGCCGGCGAACATAAAAGGAACGGTGATAAGCACGTCAATGACTTTATAAGCCGCGCCGTAAATACCGACTTCCTCCTGCGGCCTGATTAAAGACAAAATCAAAGTATCTGTTTTTAAATAAACCAAATTAAGGGCGATCGTCAATGCCAACGGCCATGATTTTTGCGCAATTTCCTTCCAGACGCCTTTGTTAAAGCTGAGTTTAACGCGAACCAACTTTACGGAAAACGAATAAAGCAGTAAAAAATTAACCATACTGGCGATTACGGTAACCGCCATAATGCCTATAAGCCCGTAGTCTAAGCGGACCGCGGCGATAACGCCGGCAAGCAAGACCGTTCTTCCCGCCACCTCGGCGATGGAAACCTTGTCCATACGGAGGTTTTTTTGAAACACTCCCACAAATACTTGGTTTAGGGCGATAAAGAAAAAAGAAAGCGCGGCAACGGCTACGCCTATTTTTATAATCGGGTCGTACGGAAAGAAAAAAACCGTCAAAGGGGCCAATCCCAAAAACATAACGGCGGAAACCAATCGCAAACTGAATATGTTGCCGACGATTTTATCCTGATTAACGCCCGGGCGGCTAATCATCTGCGCGGTTACCAAAGTTAAGCCCATATCGGCCATTATGGCGAAAAAGGATAAAAAAGTAATAATGGTCGTGTATTGCCCGAATCCGGCCGCTCCCAAATACCTGGTCATCACGGCAACGGCCGCCAACCCCAAGCCGGTGGCTATGAATTTGCTCGCCACCTGAATAATCGTATTGTACGCGACTTTGGCGGATAATTTCATAAATTGCGTTTTAAAGTGATTTTAGGTATAATATATAGACAACAAATAACAGACAGCGAAGAGTGAAAACCGAGTTGACGCCGTCTGTTATCCGCCATCTAATAATAATTATAACACAAATTATATGCAAACCGCCAAAAAAGCCATACAAAAGAAAATTTTAAGCTTCGCGCTGCTTTTAGCCGTTGCTTTCGCGATACAATCGGTTTTAATTCGGCCCCTCCAAGAAGCAAGCGCGCAAACTTTGTGGGACAGCCAAGTCGGAATGGGCGAGGGCGGCGGAGATATCGGAGAGGCTTTCGGGCAAAGCGGAAGCAAGCCCGACAGAGACATTCGGGTTATCGTTGCCGCGCTTATTAAAGTTTTTTTGGGCGCTCTGGGGATTATTTTCGTAATTCTCTTGATTGTGGCCGGGTATAAATGGATGACCGCCGGCGGCAACGAAGAAAGCGTCAAGGAAGCCAGATCGCAAATCTCCAGAGCCGTAATCGGCCTTATCATAATTCTAATGGCGTGGGGCGCGACGGAGTTCGTGATAACTTGCGTACTGAAAGCTTCTGGCGCCATAACCGGTATCTGGTATTGCCCCGGGATATAAAGCGGGCGCGGGAGCGCGTCGCGGACCGTCGCCGAATATTTTGGATAAAAAAGTGTTTGAAAAAATAAAAAAAACCAAAAACATACTTATACTTTTAATCATCTTCTTGTTTTCTCTGTTTTTACTAAGCCGCGGACATATTTACGACAAAGACGAATTGGAGTACGGGGTAACTTTTTCCAAAAAACAAGCGGAGAGTTTGGGATTGGACTGGAAAAAAGTTTATTCGGCGACATTGGACGAGCTGAACGTTAAAAAATTGCGTCTGCCCGCTTACTGGGACGAGGTTGAGCGGGAAAACGGAGAATTCGCCTGGGATGACCTGGATTGGCAAATTGAACAAGCCGAAAAAAGGGGCGCGCGCGTTATTTTGGCGATCGGAGGACGGTTGCCCAGATGGCCGGAATGCCATTTTCCGGATTGGGCGGAACGGCTGACAAAACAAGAAAGAGAACAAAAAATACTCTCTTATATCGCCAAAACGATAAACAGGTATAAAGACAGAAAGCAAATAAGCGCGTGGCAAATAGAAAACGAGCCGTTTTTGTCCCACTTTGGAGATTGTCCCAAGCTGGATGTTGAGTTTTTGGACAAGGAAATATCTTTGGCGCGCGAACTGGACTCGCGCCCCATTATCGTTACCGATTCGGGCGAGCTTTCCGTCTGGATTCCGGCGGCGCGCCGAGCCGACATTTTCGGCACCACAATGTATCGCGACACTTATTCGGAACATTTAAAAAGATATATTCATTACCCCATTGGCCCCGGATTTTTCAGGTTCAAAAAAAACATAGCCAATCTTTTCGCCAAGCCGGACCAATGGGTGGTAATTGAGCTGCAGGCTGAGCCATGGGCGAAAACTCCCTACCAGTACGCCACCCGCGAAGAAAGAAACAAAACAATGAACTTGAAAAAATTCAGGGAAATTTTGGAATTCGCCCGCCGAGCGGGATTTAAAGAATTTTATTTATGGGGAGTGGAATACTGGTACTGGGAACGCGAAATGAATGGCAATTCGGAGATGTGGAATGAGGCAAAATTATTATTTTAATGAATAGAACTTTAGTTAAATAAAGCATCAAATCCAAAATTACAAATTCCAAATAAATTCAAAATTATAATTTTCAAAACATTTTGGATTTTTGATTTTGAAAATTGTAATTTATTTGGGATTTGTAATTTAGAATTTTAATGTTATATGCGACATGCGGGGAAAAAACAATACATAATAGGTGTTGACATCGGCGGCACAAAAATGTCCGCCGTGCTTTTTGACGGGGAAAAAGTCTTGGCCGATTACGCCTTGGCCACGCCCAAGGACAACGTCCAGCACCTGCTGATTATGCTTGAGGCGCTGGTGGATCCGTTGATGGACGCGGCGCGCGAGGCGAAAGTGAAAATAAAAGGAATCGGCATCGGAGTGGCGGGCGCGGTTGATTTTAAAAAGCAAATAATCGCGAAAAATTCTCCGAATTTGGAAATATTAAACAAAGTGAAATTGGCAAGTTTGTTGGAAGAAAAAAGAAGAGTGCCGGTCATAATGGATAATGACGCCAACTGCTTCGCGCGGGCGGAAGGCGCGCTTGGCGCCGGCAAAAAATACGGCAACATATACGGCATAACGATCGGAACGGGTATCGGAGGCGGGTGGTGGATAAACAACGACATATATTACGGAGCTCACTCGGGCGCGAACGAACCCGGAAGATTTATTATGAATATGGGCGCGGAAGAAAGGGCCGACATTGAAACAATCTACCAAAAACTGACCCAACATAATTTGTTTAAAGCCGCCCAAGAGGCCTACCGCGGCGACGTTTTGGCGGAAAAAGTGTTTGACGAGCTGGGAGAGCTTTTCGGAATATTTTTGGCCAATGTGGTAAATTTGATTGACCCGGAAGCCTTCATCATAGGCGGCGGCGCGGCGGAAGCGAGCGATTTATTTATTCCCAAAGCGAAAAAAGTAATGAAAGAGCATATTATGAACCCTGATTCAAAAAAAATAAAAATATTGAAAGGAAAATTCGGGCCGGAAGCCGGCGCTATCGGGGCGGCGCTATTGGTCGCGTAATTTTAAAAAACGCGCGAGAGTTTTCGCGAGAAAAAAGCCGGCGAGGATAAAGCGTCCACCGGCTTTTGTTGA
>JALUVW010000080.1 GCA_027020105.1 Candidatus Falkowiibacteriota bacterium | reverse complement strand
TGCCGAAGTTTTGGATTTTGGCGGCGGTTAATTCGTTGTTTGACACCACCAATTCTTCTCCCTGCAAGGTTTGAATTCTGGTTGTCTTCATTCCTATTTTTTTAACAACGCCCATATAGTCGCCGATAATGATGAAATCGCCAATCTTAAACGGCTTGTCAAAATAAATTGACACGGCGCTAAATAAATCGCTTAAAATGTTTTGAAGCGCCAAAGCGACCGCCAAGCCGCCGATGCCGAGGCCGGCGATCAGCGAGGTTATGTCGTATCCCAAATTTGACAAAATAAGCAGCGCGGCAACGAGCCATAAAGAAAATTTGACAACCGAGCTCAAGGCGTTGACTATGCCGGCGTCGTATTCCGCCGGCTCTTCTTTTTTTCTTTTTTGGATAATCTTGTTCGCGCCAATGTCAACAAATTCCTGCGCCGCCCTGACGGCGTAATAGACCACGGCGATAAGAATGGCGTAATACGACCATCGCCTCAAAATTTCGGCCGCGCCGATGAAATGAAGCGCCGCGTACAAAGCGATTAAAACATAAAACGGCCAATGAATCGCGTTAACGGCGTTAACCACGATATCGTCAATTTCATTTTTTGTCTTCTCCGCCCAATTTGCCAATTTTGCCATAATCGCGGCTTGAAAAATTTTAAGCGCGATTATCGCGGCGAAAAAAACCAAGGCGGCGATTAGCCAGTCGTAAATCGTATTGCCCAAAAATGAAGCCTCCATAATCGGGCTGTTGAGAATTCGCGTAAGCATAAGTTTGACATTATTTAATTATTTTTTAGTTTCTTTAATTCGCTCTCCGCTTTTTTCAGCTTGTCTTTCTCCATATTTACCACCTTTTCCGGCGCCTTGGAAACAAATTCGTCGTTTCCCAGTTTTATTTTAGCGTTTTTTATGACTTTCTCCAAATTTTCAATTTCCTTCTTAATCCTTTCTTTTTCTTTTTCTTTGTCAACCGCGCCGATTAAATAAATATCAATTTCGCCCGCGGAAACATATATGGCGTCTTTAATTTTCGGCCCTCCGCCTTTAATCTCCAAATCGCTTATCCGCGTGCGCAAGTTTTTAATCAGCTCCGCCCGCGATTCAATCAATTTTTCCCGCTTGCCCGCGTAGATGACCGCTTTTATCTTTTTGGTCGGTTCCACCTTGTTTTCCGCCCGCGCGTTGCGAATGGCGGTGATGATGCTTTTTATCAGCTCAAAATTATCGCCCGCCGCGCAAGCGCAAAGCCTTTCGTCTCCGCGAGGCCACTCCTCCACGATTAACATCTTGTCGTTTTCCATCTCCTCCCAAATCTTTTCGGTCACGAACGGCATAAACGGATGCCATAATTTCAATAAACTTTCCAACACATAAACCAGTATCGCGTTTTTCTCTTTGTTCTTTTCAAATTTGCTAACCTCCAAATACCAATCGGCAAAATCGTTCCACGTAAACTCCCTTAACCTTTCACCGGCCTGCGAAAAAGCGTAATTATTCAAATCCTTTGTGGTTTCATCAATCAAATTGCCCGTCTTTTCCAAGATCCACTTGTCCGCGTCGGTCAAGTTTTGGGCTTTAAGCCGCGGTTTCGCGCTTTTGGTTTTGAGTTTTGAGTTCGTTATGATATAGCGAGATATATTCCACAGTTTATTGGCGAAATTCCTGTACCCCGCCACTTTCTCCTCGGATAAATTCATATCATTGCCCGGAGTCGTGCCGATCACCATGGAAAGGCGCGTGGCGTCCGTGCCGTATTTTTTAATCATATCCAGAGGGTCAATAACATTGCCCAAAGACTTGCTCATCTTCTTGCCTTTCGCGTCGCGCACAAGCCCGTGCAGATACACGTCTTGAAACGGAATGTCTCCGACGGCGTAAGTGGTCATAATAATCATACGGGCCACCCAAAAAAACAAAATATCATAACCGGTTTCCAGAACGGAAGTCGGATGAAAAGTCCTGAAATCTTCGGAGTCAACAACCAATTTTTTGCCCGCGCCCGGACTCCCGTCGTTTTCAATCTTAATCTGATCGGGGGAATTAGCCAATGTGGAAAAGGTCCAAAGGCCGGAAGAAAACCAAGTGTCCAAGGTAGACTCGTCTTGAATTAAGTCCTTGCTGCCGCAATGCGGACACTCTTCCGGAGTTTCCGCGGAAACAATCGGGTTTTCGCACGCCGGCAAGCAACGCCCCTTGTCGCGGCCGCCGCAATACCATACCGGTATTCTGTGCCCGAACCAAATCTGCCGGCTTACGCACCAATCGCGCAGATTATCCATCCAATGAAAATAATTTTTTTCAAACCTCTCGGGAATAATCCTGATTTTATCCCGTCCGAACACTCCTTTTTTAACCGCGTCTATGCTCAACTCTTTTATGGATTTATTGCCCCTGCTTTTAATTTTTTTATTTACGTTAATAAACCACTGAAGAGAAGGGAGAGGTTCAATCGGGGTGTCGCACCGATAACAAACGGACAGGTTGTTGTCAATCTCGTCTTCTTTCCGGAGCAAACCGTTTTCTTTTAATTTCTTAACAATCATTTCGCGCGCCTTACGGGCGTCTTGCCCGGAAAATTCCCCGAATCCTTCCCGTATATTCCCATGTTCGTCAATCACTTTAACTATGTTTAATCCGTTTTCTTCCGCCATTATCCAATCAGTCGCCGAATGCGCCGGAGTAACGCCCAAAGCGCCTGTTCCAAAATTCATATCAACCTTCCTGTCCGCGATAATTTTTAGCTTGAGCGGCGCGCCGCAAAAATTAACTTCATAAACCTTGCCTATATATTTTTTATAGCGCTTATCTTTGGGGTTAACCGCCACGGCCGTATCGCCTAATTTTGTTTCAGGGCGGGTGGTGGCGATTGTAAACGGAAAATTATCGCTGTATTTGAAAGTATATAACTTCGCCTTCTGTTCCTTGTATTCAACTTCATCGTCGGCCAAGGTGGAGCGGCATCGCGGGCACCAATTAACCACGCGTTCGCCGCGGTAAATCAAACCGTCGTCGTACATCATTTTAAAAACGGTTCGCACCGCGCGTCCGCGCGTTTCGTCCAAGGTGTACGCCTCCCGCGACCAATCGCAGGACGACCCCATTTTTTTGACTTGGTTCACTATGGTGTCGCGCGATTCTTGGGCGAATTTATTGACGCGAGCCAAAAACTCGGCGCGGCCCAATTTGTGCCGATCTGTCCCTTCGCCCCTCAAACTCTTTTCAACTTTGGTTTGCGTGGCAATGGCCGCGTGGTCAACTCCCGGCACCCATAAGGCGCGATAGCCGCGCATCCGATGATAACGGATTAAAATATCCTCAACGGCCAGCATCACCGCGTGCCCCATATGCAAAGTACCGGTAACATTGGGCGGCGGCATGGAAACGGCATAACTTTTCGCTTTTTTGTCCAAAGCCAAATTATCCGGATTAAAAAACCCGGACTCTTCCCATTTCTTATAAATGCCGTCTTCGTATTTGGACGGCTCATACGCTTTCGGCAATTCTTTTTTCATACTGATATTTAGCGTACCAAAAAAAGGTTAAATTGACAAGGAAAATCGGTATGGGCAATCAGTGCCAGCCGGAACAAGCCATACCGCTTTCCGCGGATAAACCGGCGGAAAATCAAAAATTTCCGGCAAAAAATCTGACGCAAAGCCCCGTGCGCGGCTTGACATTTTGCGCGCAACATACTATATTATTATAATTGCCGCATACCTGCGTTAAACCAATTTGAACCTTAAAAGACGAAAAAAACAAGGAGGGTATGTTATGGAACTTTATCTTTACGAAGAGCTGGCCGCCATTATGAACACGGAAGAAAAGGTTTTGGTTTTGTCGGCTCTTGCCCTGATCTTGTCGGCGGCCCTGACAAGAATATTGCCCGTTATAACATGGGTAATAATATTTCTTGTTAAAAAGGTTAAAAAAGGAGGAAGAACGATGAAAAAATTTTTTGTATTAACGGCGATTTTATTGGTTTTGGCCGGCTGCGGGGCCTACAGGAACGAAGCCCAATACGCCAGGGGCGATTGGGATCTATGGATGGGGCCGGAACGCGTGTCCCGGGTACTGGAAGACAAGCTGGCGCTGGAAAAACTGAAAGCTCTTCCGGCAAACACAAAAACGGTGAACGGCGTCTCTATGGGGTACAAGGGCGTCGTTTACAACAGCCGGCTCCGCAAATTCACGGTCAAAATTTACGGGCCGGAAAACAAGGAGTACTATGTCGGGCGAGAACAGGAGGTTACGGACTACCTCATCGCGGGTACTTACAAGTACCAGCTGTTTTTCCGGGGACGAAAATACGGGCCGGTAAAAACATTCACGGTTTCCGCCCAGCTCCAAAATTTTTTGGGAAGAAATGTCCACTGGATGGTTATAATAGAATAGCCATCCCTCTCCTTAAAACGCAAAAGAGCTATCGCCGCGAGCATAGCTCTTTTTTTTGCCCAAAACCGACTGCCGCCCGCTCACCCAAGGCTTAAATTGCTGAACACAAAATAGGTAATGGCATAGGCGGAAACAATTATAACAAGGCCGATAACGGCGCGGCTGATGGTCTCTCTGGCTCTCGCCACTTTTTCCTCGTTCCCGCCGGCGGTCATCCAATGGTATCCGCCCACAATTATCAAGATTACGAAAATAATGCCAAGAAGGCCCAAAAACGCTTGTATCACGTCAACTATAATTTGAGTAACGCCAATATCGTCTATCGTTTCTTCAAAACCGGCCTCGCCGCGGAACGCGTCGCTTTGCCCGTATATGGTCGCGCCGGTCTCTCCGGAAACGGTTTGCCCGTAAACGCTCGGCGCCAACGCGAACAGGAAAAACAAAGCGCACGCCGCGACTTTTTTAATTTTTTTTGTCTTGAGCATAATAAAATTTATTTTAATCAATATAACAACCTGCTGAAAACAAATTCCCAAATCGCGTAAGACCCGATTACGATTATCAAGCCGATAATGGCTCGCCACAACGTATCTTGCGCCCTTGATACTTTCTCCTCGTTGCCTCCGGCGGTCATCCAGTTATATCCGGCTGAAATTATTAAAATTATAAAAATAATTCCCAATAAACTTAAAAACGCGCCAACCACGGTTCCCAATATCGCGGAAAAAGACGTTTCATCGGTGTCTTGGGAATATCCGCTCGCGCCGCCCACGTCTTTCAATTTATCCAGCGCGGATGTTTCCGCGAACACGAAATAGGGCAAAATCAAAACACCAACCATAAAAATCAATACCAAGGCTTGTTTTAATTTATTGTTCATAAACAAAATAATTTTAACTGTGAATTTTATTTATCGCAACGCTTTTGTGGCCACCTCGCTGATTATAAAATAACTTATGGCGTACGCCGCGGTTATTATGACAACGCCGATTACGGCCGCGGTTATTAAATTTTTCGCCTTTTCAACTTGTTCATCGTTGCCGGCGGCGGTCATCCATAAAAATCCGCCGTAAACCATTAACACGACAAATATTATGCCGAGAAAGGAAAGGACCGATTGGATAACGGCGGCAACAATAAAGTCGGGGGAGGTTTTTTCTTTGGCGATATTGTAATTGGCGGCGGAAGCGGCGCTGTCTAACGGATCTTTATTGCTCTCGTTTCCCGTCCTGAAAGCGTCTTTCAGGGTGCATTGCCCCCCCTCCGCGCAAGAACTTGCTTCTTCGGCCAATACTCCCATCGCCGATCCGATAAAAACCGCGCTTATTAAAAATAAAATCAATATTTTTCCCATTCTTTTAAGATAAAATATATTATCGCGCCTATTTTAGCGCTTCTCCGCTCAACTTGCTGATTACGAAGTAGCTAATCGCGTAAGCGGATACCACCACAATCAAGCCGACAACGGCCGCGGCGATCAATGTCCTGGCTTTTCCGATTTGCTGTTCGTTGCCGGCGGCGGTCATCCATAAAAATCCTCCGTAAATCATCAACACGAGAAAAATCACTCCAAGAAAAGAAAGCGCCGACGAAACAATAAAGCCGATTTTGGAGTCAACGGTTTCGGTGTCGCCCGTTTCGTAACCGGCGCCGCCGGCAGTGGCTTTCAGTCCGCTGTCATCTTTGAAATTATAAGCCGACACGGCGTTGGCGCCGAAAAACAAAACACAGCCAAAAACAAATATTATAAAAATCTTTTTATTTGCCATATTTTTGCGGAACGGCCCCTTATCGGCTTGTCAGAGTCGCGCCGACATACGCCGTGATGGCGTAGGCGGACATAATCACAATCAGCCCGATTATCGCGGCTATAATTAAATTTTTCGCCTTTTCAACCTGTTGTTCGTTGCCGGCCGCCGTCATCCATAAAAATCCGCCGTAAATCATTAAAATAAAAAACAAAACGCCAACGAAAGACAGCGCGGCGCCGACAATCTTGCCGGCCACGGATGAAATTGACACCCCTTGGCTGGCAATGTCCGGCCTGGACGCGCCGGAGCATTTTCCGTCCGAAACGGTTCCATAAGCGCAATCCGCCGTTGCTTCAAGGCCCGTGTCAACCGCCGTCGCGCCTTGCGCGAAGACAATGGAGAAAAGCAGAGAATAAAAAACAATAAATAAGGAAATGTGTTTTAAATATTTATCCATTTAAAAACTTAAGGTTAATTTTGTAAATTGCGAATTTTGTTTCCCTCTTTAATCACCACTCCTTTAAACATAAGCCGAAAGCTTACGTCTAAAGCAGTGGATTCTAACAAGAATCCACTATGCGCCGCTTGTTATTTAGTGGCGTTATACAGAAGGTTGACAACAAATTGAGCCAGTCCCCAAGAAGCCAAAATGATGATTAAACCGATTACGCCGGCAGACAAAAGTCCGCGAGCTTCTCCGATTTTATCTTCATTTCCGCCGGCAGTCATCCATCTAAATCCGCCCATCAACACTATTATAACCGCGATAATTCCAAGGAATCCCAAAATAACATTGATTAACGCCGCGGCTATTACTCTTGGGTCTTCATTACCCAATCCTATTTTATTGCCAACCTCTTCTTGCGTGCCTCCCCAAAGCAAATCATCGGCGCTCTGGGCCGAAACAAATGATGTGGCGGTCAAAGCCATGGCCATAACAAGGCTTGTCATCGTGATAACCGCTAAGCTATTTTTTAGTTTTGTCATTATATTTCACCCCCTCTCTTGCATACGCGGACCAACGCGCGCCCCGCCGAAACGAGGCAAGCGGGCTTATTACGGAGTAAACCAAAATCTACGCCATAATTCGCGCTAAATTGTCCGCGTAAAGTTATTAACAATTATTAATTATATTCTACCATAAAACAAAAAATCAGACAAACAAAAATATCGGACGCCGACGAAACGCGGATTTACTTCTCACAACTCGTCGCGCAATCGCAATTCTCTTCTCCGCCGCAAGCCGCGTAATCCGGCGATTCGCATTTCGCGTCGCCCGAATCGCAATTGCACGGATCGCAATGGCCGGCATCGGAGCATTTCCGTTCGCCGCTTAAAATGCAGTTTTCGGGGTTTTCCGGATCACAGGTTTTATACACCGCCAAATTATACACCGTTCTGGCGCTGTAAAACATAGAAACAAAAAATATAATCACCAACGCCCATGAAATTTGCTCCCAAAAACGATGAACTCCGCGCGCCAATTTCGGAGACTTCTCAAGCAGTTTTCCCGTAACCTTTCCTTTGACTTTTTGGTCAAAACCGGTATCGCAAGGCCTGAGAGTAATCCTCCTGAAAACGCAATCAAAGGCCTCCTTGGCCAACCGACGATGCGTGGCGCTAAAAATTCCCATAACGGAAAATACGATTAAAGCAACTAAGCAAAACATATAAAATCATTTTAAAGTCATCCGGTGAATTTTCATCCACCGGATGACCTTTGGTTAATTTTAATCGCGCCGCGAATCCTTAGCATCCTCCCCGCATTGACGGAATCGCGCCGCCCGACGGAGCGGCGCCGTTCGCGGGAGCGTTATTTGATTTTTCCGTTGGCGCCCCTTTTTGCGTTGCCGCTCCGTTGAATCCGGCCGACAAAACGATAACCAATCCGATAATGCTTGCCGCCGCCACTCCGGCCACGAGGCCGAAAATAAAGCTTTGTTTTTGTATCTTTTGAGTATTGTGTTCTGACATATGTTTAAGCGCTCAATAACGCGAATATTGAGATTAATTTAATTAAACGTTAAGCCGGGAGTTTTCGCCGTTTGTTAGCATCCTCCCCGCATTGACGGAATCGCGCCGCCAGACGGAGCGATATTTCTTTTTTTCATTTCTTTTTTTAACGCCCCTCTGGGAAAGAATAAAATCTTCCACTTTCCTATCTCGGAAACGATTTGATCGTCGGTATAAGAGGTGTTTTTGATAAGCCATTTGGTCAGGCCCGAAAAAGCCACGTTATGAGCGCAGCCGCAGGCGAGTTTTCCGCTTGAATTGGCAAACCCTCTTTCTCCGACCCCACAGCAAAATTCACACGCCGTTAATGGAGTTGTGCCGATTTTAACATATCTTTTTTGTTGATTCGCGTCCAAGGACACGCTTTTGTCGTAAGAACGCAAAACGCTCAAACTCTGTTCAACCTTGTCGTAGCTTACGCCCGCCTTCTGCCCGTAGTCGGGCGTCCCTGTCGGGGTTATTTCCTTCAGAATCGCCTGCATTGTTGACCCTGACGAATCCTGCGCCGTGCTTCCGTTCGCCGAGGTGGCGTTGCTTGACGCGCCTTCCTCCGTTATGTTCGCCCCGTTAAATCCGGTGGACAAAAGAATGATAAAACCGATAACGCTCACTATCGCCACTCCGGCCACGAGGCCGAAAATAAAACTTTGTTTTTGTATCTTTTGAGTATTGTATTCTGACATATGTTTAAGGTAACCAATAATTTAATACTGGAACTTGTTTATGATTAATTAATTGAATTTTCGGCGCGACGCGCCGGCATTAAAGCAGATAAAACCGCCAATCAGTAAATCCGCGGATGCAATACGCCGCGCGAAAACAATTTGGTAAAGCAATCCGACAACTTAACGCCGGGAAAATTGAAAAAATTTTGCTTGGCGTAAGATTTCGCGGCAATAACTTTTTTATTTTCCGAGTGTTTTTTGATTTTGAACAACGCGATTAAAACGGCGGCAAAAACAATCAATTCTTTAAAATTCAAAATAGCGTCCAATAATCGCGCTCTGGCGTCCAAGTGGTCAATTAAATTTTCAGCGACGCAGAGATTGCCGCCGCAAGCGCCGCTCGACGGAGCGCATTCGCCGGGCGCGCAAACGCTTAAAGAAGACGGCATGGTCGCGACCGCCAAGAAAGACAAAAATATCAATATCGGCAACAAAATTTTTCTCATAAAACAATTTCGTGAAAATGGAAGCGAAAAATTAATCGGTTAAATATTTTTCAATTTTTTCCTTAATCTCGTTATAGGAAAGGGCGCCGTTAATCAGTTCTCCGTTTATCACAATCCCCGGCGAGCCGGTAACTCCGATTTCTTTCCCCAAATTATAGTCATCATCAACTTTGTCGGCGTATTTCCCTCCGGACCAACAATCCTCAAATCGGGACGCGTTAAGCCCGATTTCCTTTACGGTTGAATAAACATAATCGTCGTTTATTTTCGCCTGATTTTCAAATAATTTGTCCGTGAATTCCCAAAATTTATTCTGCTCTCCGGCGCATTCGGACGCCTCGGCCGCTTTGCGGGCGTATTTATGAGAGCTGAGAGGAAAATGCTTGTACGCCCACATTATTTCATTTGGGTAATCTTCCATAACGCGCTTCATCACATTGTATAATTTTAACGAAAACGGACATTGAAAATCAGCAAAGGCGACAACCGTGATCTTGGCGTCTTTGCTTCCCCTGAAATGGTCGGCGTCCGATATTTCAATATCCACCGTGGCGGAAAGCGGCTCTTGGGAAGAGTCGTTATTCCGCGTTCCGTTTTCCGCCACCTGGACGGTTGCTCTTTCGCCGCTTCCCCGAGCAATATCAATAATATCATTTTGCAAATATATTGCAAACATCGCGGCAAAGCCGGCCAAAAACGTAACTCCGGCGGCGATAACGAGCCGGGACACGAAATTGTCGCTTATTAAAACAAGTTCGCGCTTGCGGGAACGGGATTTTTTAACGGGTTGACGCTTGCGTGAACGAAATTTTTTATTAGCCATAAATATTTTTTAAAAAGAAAATCGGCCAATCTTGCGATAAATTTTAAATTGGGCCGCGAATATTTAAAAACCGGAGCAAACCCCTCCTACGGTTTGCCGGGCGAATTATTGTGATTTTTCTCAAACATTTCCAACGCTTCATCATAGACTTTTTTCAGGTCTCGCGATATTTTGCCGTCCAATCTTTTCGTTATAATCTCCACCGCCTCTTTATAATACCAATATTTTTTCTCGGGAGGAGCGTTAAACTTTTTCCATAGCTTTTCTCCTTGTTTCCCGTAATTTCTGATTATTGATCTTAAATTATGTATTTTATCGGCCGCGTTAACCATTAACGCTTCGCGGCTGGCGTTTTTCAAGCGCCTTAATTTTTTCTTTTTTCTCGTTTCCCATGTCGCTTTTTTGTTTTTAACGCCGCCCGGATATTTGTCTTCCGAATTCTCTTTAACTATTTCGGCAACCCGCAGCCCAAAATCTTTTTTCATGTCCAGAAAAGTGTAACCCTTCGCGTCCTCCAAGACATCATGCAAAAAACCGGCGGCGATAATATCTTCGTCATTGGTGAATTCGGACAATATGAATCCCACCGAAAACGGATGAACCACAAACGGATTGCCCGTGCTTTTGCGTTTTTGCCTTAAATGCTTCTCCGCCGCCACGTTTATCGCTTTTTGAATTTTGGGAGTAAGCTTCATATTGTTCAATACAACAACAAAACATTAAAACAATAAAACAAACGGTGTTGACGGATTATTTTTTTGTTTTTATGTCCTTGTGTTTTCTCGCTGTCTTGTTCTTGTGTTCTCGCGTTTTACCGCAATTTCGCCTTAAACCAGTCAACCCACGGATTTGCCGCCGGGTCCTTCTTGTTTAAAATTCCCAAATAATAAGTAATCCAAGTAAAAAGCTGCAATAATTCAAGCGACTGGCTTAATTTGGTCTTGCTTGTCAGTTTATGGTCAAGGTATTTTATCTTGTTTTCTTTAACTATTTTTTTCGTCAGCTCAACGCGCTTTTGGACGCGCGGATGATACAGGCCGGAGTCTATAAAGAAAAAAATCAAATTCTTGCCGTTGCTTTTAGGAAATTCCAGTCCCTCCATAGCGTAATGATTTAACTCCGGAACGGACAAATAACCGGCAAAGTTTTTTCCACTCTCGCAGAACTGATTGCGAATTACCCTTAAATTACCGATTAAAAATTCCGCTCCCACCACGATTGGAATTTTGCCGCGAAGTTTCGGCGCCAATCGCTTGGCCAAATTAAACTTCGTCGCCTCGGCCGGCCTTAATTCGCGATCCCAAAGCTCCATACTGGCGATAATGTCTTTTACCTCCCTTGTTTGAATTTTAAACATTCCCGCTTTGGCCAATATTACCGCCGTGCCGAAAACGCCATAGCCCAAACCGACGCGAGGCACGGCCGAACGGTTAAACTCCGGCCTGAAAACATACCCGGGAATATTTTCTTTTATCATTAATCTCTCCAACTTGCCGTTGCCGCGCGAAGTAATGGCCATTATTTTGGCGCCTCGTTTTTTTACCTCTTTGAAAACCGAAAGCGGCTCTTCCGTGTCGCCGGAATAAGAAGAAATGACATACAAGGTGTTTTTGTCCACGTTCGCCGGCACCGCGTACCCGGGGGCGATATTAATCGGAACCTTAATCTGGTCCGCGAAAACCGCTTTAACAATTCCGGCGCCAAGATTGGACGCGCCCATGCCGTTAACCGTCACTTGATTTACTTTGCTGAATTCGCGCGGGATTTTAATCAG
>JALUVW010000079.1 GCA_027020105.1 Candidatus Falkowiibacteriota bacterium | reverse complement strand
TATTAATCGGAACCTTAATCTGGTCCGCGAAAACCGCTTTAACAATTCCGGCGCCAAGATTGGACGCGCCCATGCCGTTAACCGTCACTTGATTTACTTTGCTGAATTCGCGCGGGATTTTAATCAGACGCGAATCCTCCAAAACTTGCCTGATTTGGTCCGGCAAGGTTTCAATGGATTTATAAACGCCGCTTTTGTCCAGTTTTTTAATTTGATTAAAATCATCTAAGATCATACCGTGTTTTAAAGCTTAATTGTTATTATTATAGCATAATTTTATAAGGAATAACAGGTGTTTTTTTGGGGATCTTTGGGATTCTTGAGATCTTTGAGATCTTTGGGATTTTTTAATGGTTTTAAAAATTAAAAATACCGCCGATTTTTTGCTCAAATTCACATTTAAAGATATTCCTTCGGGGCGGGGCGCGGCGTTTTTTTGTTATATCCGCCGCCGGCCAGACAATTATCGCATTTTCCGCAAGGCTTTGCTTCGCTGTCCTTGAAATAGTCAAGAATGTATTTTTGCCGGCAGCCGAGATGGTAAACGTAGTTTTCCATCATATCCAGTTTGTCGTAAGCCCTTTTTAGTTTTTCGCGCATAGCGGAAAAATCAATGCTCACTTTACGCTTTTCCATTCTTTTCAATATTTTAATTTCCGTTCCTTTGAACGGCGGGCGGTATTCAACGTGCCCGCTATCCGACAATTTTCTTATTAAGCGCATCAATGATTCTTTTTTCACGTCAAGAATGCCGGAGACCTCCTCAATATTGACATCCCGACCGTCCGCCAAATCGTCTTTAAACCTGTCGTACAGTTTTGCCAAAACTTCCCGCTGCGTCTTTGCTCTCCGCCCCAAAGAGTTTACGGCCGTTTCAAAATCGCTCGCGAGTTTAAGGTAAGCGTTGCCGTTTTTTTCGCGCGAACGGGCGATATACCCTTCCCGCTCTAAAATTTTTACGGCCGTGCCAACCGCCATTTCCGGCGCATCCTCCGATAACATCCCCTTTAGCTCCGAGTAAGTTATTAAAACCGTGTCGGGGTCCTTGCCCCGGGCGTCGCCGAAATGGTAATTTGCCAAAATTTCGTAAATTTCCAAAACCATGTCCGGCGGCGGATTATCCCCTTTAATGAAGAACTCTCGCAAATACCGGTCGCGCGGGCTTGAAAGGAGCAGGCAAAAACTCGGCTTGCCGTCGCGGCCGGCGCGTCCCGCCTCCTGATAATACGCTTCAATCGTGCCGGGCATATCATAATGGATTACAAATCTGATGTCCTGTTTGTCAATGCCCAAACCGAAAGCGTTTGTGGCGACTATAACCTTCGCTTTGCCGCTCATAAAATTGTCCTGCACCCACTTGCGGTCCGCCGAATCCATTCCGGCGTGATATGACACCGCTTCAATATCGTTTTCAAGTAAAATCCGCAAAAGTTCGTCAACCCGCGTCCTGGTTCCGACATAAATCACGCCGGCTTCATCGGGAACGGCGGAAATGGCGTCAAGCACGAATTGCGGCTTGCGCGCGTCAGTGGCGCGAATCGCGCCGAATTGCAAATTGGGCCGGGAAAAACCGGTAACCACCATCTTCGGATCTTTTAAATTCAACTGTTTAACGATATCGTCCCTTACTTCCGGCGTGGCGGTGGCGGTTAAGGCCAACGTGGTCGGATTGCCTAAATATTTTATGGCGTCGCGCAGCTTTAAATAGCTGGGACGAAAATCATGCCCCCAGGCGCTGATGCAATGCGCCTCGTCAACCGCGAACAAACTCACCTTGACTCGCGCCAAAGCTTCCATAAATTCTCTGTTGTAAAATCGTTCCGGCGCGATATAGAGCAATTTAAAAAATCCGTTCTTGACTTTTTCAAGCCGGTCGTTTGTTTCGGCGGGCGTTATTGAAGAATTGACAAAAGTGGCGGGAATTCCCGCCTGCTCCAAAGAATCAACCTGATCTTTCATTAAGGCGATTAACGGCGATACAACGACGGTAACGCCGTCCAGCACAAGCGCCGGCAACTGGTAGCAAAGCGATTTGCCGCCGCCGGTAGGCATAACCACCACCGTTGATTTGCCGTTCAAAACATTGTCAATCGCCCGCTCCTGCCCGGGCCTGAAAGAACTGAAACCGTAATGAATTTTAAGCAATTCCAGCGCCTGTTGTTTTTTGTTTTTTAAATTTTCCGGCATAAATTTTTAAAATTAAACCCCGCAATAGAAGCGGAACTCGGTTCCGGGGGTCAATTACGTAACCATCTACTCCAACAAATATTTTTGTAATTTTTTATTTAATTTAATTTCAGGAATTATTTCAACGGCTAAATTTTTAAATTCCTCCACTGTCCCGAATTCCTCTTTTACAATACTCAAATTGCATAAACTGCCGTTTCTCTTCCCGACAACATCCAAATAACTTGACCACGGCCAATTCTCGGCCTTCCCTAAATTATGAATCTCGTAATTATAATTTACATAAATTAGAAGTTTTTGCAGATAATAAGAGTTTTGAACGGAGACGGCGTTAAACGGTCCTTGAAAAAGGGAGCCGGAGCGATTGTATTTTGTGTTAAAAAAACAAGTGTATCCTCCGCTTAACCGCTTCATGAACTCAGAAATTCCGCCGCTTATAAGTTGTTTTAAAATAAAATGATAATGGTTTGGAATTAAAGCATAGCTGGCTATTTCAACTAACGGACGCGAAGGGGCTAAGCCGCTACGATTTGCCGCTGCAAATCGTAGCGGCTTAGTCCCTTTTTTGCAGATTTGGTTTAATCTATATAAACTGTTTATCGGTTCTTTTGTATTAAATTCCCGCATTCCGGTTAAAAATCGGATAAACTCTTTTTCATCGCAAAAAACTTCCCGTTTATCAACGCCGCGGTTATAGATATGATTCACCCCGTTAGATATTTTTTAAATAGTTTTTTAACCTGCTTTTTATATATCTTTTTCCCCAAGCTGTTTTTAAATATCGCTCTCTATGCAGGGCATCTTGTCGGTTTAAACAGACCTCGGAATAAACCAGCCTTAACGGTCGTCTGTTTTTTGTGGACATTACTTTTCCTTTAATATGCTCCGCAAGCCTGTTTTTTAAATTGTTTGTATATCCAACATAAAACCGTCTATCCTTTAAACTTAATAATATATAAACATAATACATATATTCTTAATTATTATCTAACGGGGTAAATTCTCCGTTTTGGAATTTGACTTTTCGCATCTTTGACAAAAAATTTTAAATAAGCTAACTTAAGATTACCAAAACAAACGATTTCGGTCAAAAAGGAGGGGCCGTTGGCTCCTTTAAAATTTCATATTCAAAGGAGGTTGAGGTGATTAAAGTCAACAATCGCGTTATTTCAACGGTTGTGGTGTCAACGATTCTCGGGCACTACGGCAGGGGAATGTTTCCTTACGACATTATTTCGTCTTCATACAGAAAGGCGAAATCGGTGATTAAGGAAACAAAAACAACGGTATTCACCAAGTCTTCAACCCTATGGGCCCGGCAAGGAAACTACAACCAATGGAAACCATGGACATGGGGATGCGTCCGCGATCTCCCGAACATGGGAATGCTTAACGCCTACGGACTGACAAACCCGGGAGTTGAGATTTGCGCCAAACAAATCAACAAATCCGTTAGAAGGGGATTTAACGTTATTCCCAATTTTTTTCCGGAGTTTGGCAACGACGATGAGTTGACTTTTCGGCAAGGGCGCGAGGCGATTTTAACTTTTGTCGGAAAATTAGAAGGAAATTTTTGGGCGATAGAGCTCAACCTTTCCTGCCCAAACGACAAAGTGGCGATAGAAAAAAATATCGCAAAAGCCGCGAACCTTGTAAAGTGCCTCAAAATAATGTTTCCTTGGCTTACTATCATAGCCAAGACCAGCATTGTGCATCCTTATGAATTCCTACAGGAGCTGGAATTCGCCGGAGTTGATGTTTTTCACCTAATCAACTCCATTCCTTATGGCATGCTTTTTGAAGGCCGCTCGCCCTTGAGCCATTTGGGCGGCGGCGCGGTATCGGGCGGACCGGCTTTTGCCGACGCGCTGAAATATGTTCGCGGCGCGCGAAAAGCGATTAAAAAGGACATAATCGCCGGTTGCGGCGCGACAACAATGATCCATTTTCGCAGGTATTGCGAAATCGGAGCGAACTCGGTCAGTGTTTGCACGGGTATCGTAAAAAATACTCGCCAAATGACTGACTTGATAAGGATACACAACTCAAAAATTTAAAGGAGGAGGAGAAATGAACATCACGAGCGTAAGTATTTTAACGCCGCCGGAGCGGCACGGGCATCTGAGGACGGGCAATCTGGCAGAAAAGGTTGTCCCGTTTAACAACCTCTATTCAGAGGTTATCGCGTTCGGCAATTTCCCCGACAACCCCGTGGACGACGCCAAAAGGCTGATTGAATATCGGAACGAAATTCTGGCGCTCAAACCAAAATTCAAACCACACTTCGGTCTTATGGTTACCCAAAAAACAACGCCGGAGATCGTGGAGGAAGCGTTCGCGGCCGGCGCGCGGTTTTTAAAAACAATTTTCGCCGCCACCAGCCACGGCTCGGCCGCCGGCATACCCATTGACCGCGTTGAGGAAAAATACGCGGCTTACGAAAAGGCCGGCGAATTGGGGATGCCCACTCTCTGGCATATGGAGAGGGCGAAAACAAAGGACGGGAAGCCGATTCCGTTCCTTTACAGGGAGGAAGAAGCAATTCCCGACGCGCGCAAAATCATCAATGACTTGCCGGGGGTTAAGATCTCCATTGAGCACATCTCCACAGCGGCAATGGTGGAACTGGTTGAGGAGTCCGGTCCCAATGTTATCGCCACCATCGCGCCCCAACACGCTTTCGGCGTTTACGAAACCGTATGCGGGCCAATGGAGGAGATTATCAACCCTCACAATCTCTGCATGCCGATTTTGAAGCGCAAAAAGGACAGAAACGCGGTGAGAAAAGCGATGGTGGGCGAAAATTACAAAAAATTCCGAGCCGGATCCGACAACGCGCCCCATCCGCTTGAAGCGAAACTGAAAGGCGCGCCCGGGCTGTTCATTCCCGACTTCATCGCTCTGGCTCTTTATTGCCAAATATTTGACGAGGAGGGGAAAATAGAGCGATTCGGCCGTTTCATTTCCTGCAACCAGACCGATATCGGCTTTTACGGCATATCGCCCGCGGCCGACAACATCACGCTGGTGAAGGAAAGCTGGATAGTGCCAAAGAGAATAAACGGCCTTGTCCCGTATATGGCGGGACAACAGCTGAAATGGAAAGTAAAAAAATAAAAAAACAAACCAGTTTAAAATGTAAAGCCCGTTAGAAACCAATCTAACGGGCCTTTTTTATTTTAAATTCTAAATTCTAAATTCTTAATTCTTAATTCTCTTCTTGCGCAGTTCCAAGACATTCTTGAAGGCCATGGCTATCGTCAACGGCCCCACTCCTCCCGGCACCGGCGTGATAAAGCCGGCCTTCTCTTTCACATCCTCAAAATCAACATCACCGTAAACCTTTTTTCCTTTCTTGATAATGCCGATGTCAATGACAATCGCTCCCTTTTTTACCATATCTTTTTTAACAAACTTCGGTTTGCCGACGGCGGTGATTAAAATATCGGCTTTGCTTGTTTTGTTTTTCAGGTATTTGTCGTCTTCATAAACCGCGGCCGCCTTGGCGCCGCGGCATTCCAACACTTTCGCCAAGCTCTTTCCGAAAATTTCCGAATTGGAAATAACGCACACTCGCTTATCCGCGATTTCATAATTTACGCTTTTTAACATCTCCAAAACAACCGCGAAAACCGGCGGCATTATATAGGTGTCGCCGCAAGTCCCCAAGAGTTCTTTTAGGTTATCGGGGTGGAAACCGTCAACATCCTTGGACGGGTTAATCGCCCTGATAATTTTGTCCGCGTCCAAGCCCTCGGGCAGGGGAAGCTGGACCAATATCGCGTCTATCAACGCGTCGTTGTTTAAATGGTCTATAATTTCCAAGATTTCTTTTTCGGAAATATTTTCCGGGCATTTGTATAAATGCGTGTCAACTCCCACTTTCTTGGCCTCTTTTTCCTTGAGCCCGACGTAAAGCGAAGAATCATCGCGCTCTCCGACCAAAATAATGGCCAAATTGGGCCTGTCGTCCCGTAGAGACGAGGCATGCCTCGTCTCTACGATTTCTTTTACGATTTTATCTTTAATTTTTTCGGCCAGTTTTTTGCCGTCAATAATCTCGCTCATAATAACTCGTAACGCGCGAATCACGCGCTACGTTAAATTAGGCCCAACGGCACGTTTGATAATTCTCCTCTTTAGTAAAGAGGGGCTGGGGTGATTTATATTCAAATTCCTTGACGGTAAATTAAATTCCCGGTATCGGGAACATTAAACAAAACTCCTTTACTTCTTCTTTGATTTTGTTTAATTCGCTTTCATTGTCTCTGTTTTTTATCGCGGCGTCAATCCAGTCGGCGACTTTTTTCATATCGCCCTCGCCCATTCCGCGCGTGGTTATCGCCGGCGTTCCGATTCGGACGCCGGAAGGCCTCATCGGAGGATTGGGGTCGTTCGGGATCGTTGAACGGCTTACCGAGATTCCAACCTTGTCCAACGCTTCTTCCGCTTCGCGCCCGTCAACGCCTCGGCTCGCCATATCAACCACCATTAAATGATTATCAGTTCCGCCCGAAACAATCTTATGCCCCAAATCCATTAACTCGCCCGCCAATGCCTTGGCGTTTTTAACGACCCGTTCCGCGTAATCCGCGAACTCCGGCTTTAACGCCTCCTTAAAGGCAACGGCCTTTGAAGCGATAATATGTTCATGCGGCCCTCCCTGCATTCCCGGAAATACGGCTCTGTCAATTTGCTTGGCAAACTCCGCCTTGCACATTATCATCGCCCCTCTCGGGCCCCGCAAAGTTTTGTGCGTGGTGGTTGACACGACATCAAAAATCGGAACGGGATTGTCCATTTGTCCTCCGGCAATCAGTCCGGCCGTATGCGCGATATCGGCGAAAGTGAACGCGCCGACACTGTCCGCTATTTCTTTAAATTTTTTCCATTCAATCTCGCGCGAATAAGCGCTGTATCCGGCAACAATCATTTTCGGCTTTTCTTTCTTGGCGATTTCCGCCACCTTGTCCATATCAATCCTGCCTGTCTCCGAATTTACTTCATATTGGACAAAATCATAAAGCATTCCGGAAAAATTAACCGGATGTCCGTGCGACAAATGCCCGCCGTGATCAAGCTTTAATCCCAAAACCTTGTCGCCCGGCCTTAAAAACGATATATAAACGGCGGCATTGGCCGGCGAACCGGAGAGCGGCTGGACATTGGCGTGTTCGGCGTTAAAAAGTTTCTTGGCGCGCTCAACCGCGATATTCTCAACAACGTCCACGAAGTCCTGCCCGCCGTAATACCTTCTTCCCGGATAGCCCTCTGAATATTTATTAGTCAAAACATTCGCCATTGCCTCAAGGACAGCCGCGGACACGTAATTCTCCGAAGCGATCAGCTCCATTCCCTCCGCTTGCCGCTTTTCCTCGTTTTTTATAGCGTCAAATATTTCCTTATCTTGATTTTGCAAAAATTTATAGTTCATATATAAATCCCCCTAAGATCTCCTCCTTAACAAAAGGGGCTGGGGGATTGAATGGGGTTGGGTGGTTTTAAAATTCCCGACCCCTCTATTAAATAAAGAGATAATTATTTTTATGCTTCCGGCATATCACGAAAACTATTTTTGTCAAAAAAAATTAAAATAAAGTTCCGCCCCTCGCGAGAGGCGCCCGCGGCAGAAATTTATTTTTCCAAAAACCCAAAATGCTTTAACGCCGGAATGATATTCGGCCCCAAATCATCGGGCAAATTTTCCAATTTATGCCAAGCCCATTCCCTGATGTCCGCGCCCGGCTTTATCTCGCCGACTCTTTCCGCCAAGAAATGAGCCAAAATAATGTCAACCATTCCTTCCTGTGTCTCTTTGCGCGTGAAAGTAATAAACGGCTCATTATTTAAAATATTTATTTCAATACCCATTTCTTCCTTAGCTTCCCGTTTGGCATTTTCAATCAAATCAAAATTATAATCCTCAACTTTGCCGCCGCAAAATTTCCAAAAAGCCGTATCTCCGTGTTTATTCAGGAGAACCGCTCCTTCCTCAACTATGACCGGCCCTGACGCGATAATAATTTTTTTAGACATATTTTTTGCCTAATTTTATTATTAAAATTATATAATTATTTTACCACCTCCGCTAAATTTGTCAAAATCAAAAATTTCTACCGCCCCGCCTCTCGCGAGGGGCGGGGCGGGATTCGGGCGGCTTTAGCCGCCATACGGCAGGTTGAAACCCGCCAAACCCGAGTTAAAACTCGGTAGAATCTATTTGACCATATAACTGTTTTTTAATCTATACCCCAGCTTCCGATAATAATCCCGCGCGCCCACGCCGGAAATCACCGCTATTTTTTCATAGCCGTTTATTTTCGCTATTTTTTCAGCTTCTCGCATTAATTTTTTTCCCAGTCCGGAATGTTGGACAACCTTTTCATCCCCGACGGAAACCAACTCGCCGTAAACATGCAATTCACGGATTATTGCCGACGAAGGGGCTAAGCCGCTACGATTTGCGGCCGCAAATCGTAGCGGCTTAGCCCCTTTTTGCGCGGAATTTGGCAAACGCAATCTGCAAAACCCGTAAAGCGTTTTTCCGTCCTTGCTTTGGGCCTGAATAAAATATTCTTCTCCGCCCGACGCCTGATATTTTATAATTCGTAATTTTAAATTCGCGCCGTAGAGACGAGGCAGTGCCTCGTCTCTACATTCGCGGCATCTAATGCACCCGCACTCCACACCCTTCTGCCGCATAACTTGCCTTAAATTGGTAATCCTGTTTCCGGCGACAATGGATTCTCCCGGTATGTCGCGGATAAGCCGGATAACACGGACATATTCGGGAACCGCTTTCTTGCATTCAACGATTAATTTTCGCAAAACTTTATCGGAGTACGGCTTATACTTTCCCGCCCGCCACCATCTATACAATAAACTGCCGCGCGTTACCACGGTCGGGTAAAATTTAATCTGATCCGGCTGAAACCGTTCGTCAGAAAACCCCGTTGGATAATCGGCTTTAACAAATTTTTTTAATTTTTTATCTTTATTTTTGTCATTTTCTCTTAAAGTTATAGATTTTAATTTATCTAACGGGACAAATAATTGTTTAAACATTTTTAAATCCTTGGCGGGCGTCGCCCCGGGCAAGCCCGGCATAATATGATAAGTAATCTTAAAGCCGAAATCGCGCAACAGCTTGGTCGCGTCCGCGATCTCCCGAACTCCATGCCCCCGCCTATTCTTCTTCAAAATCCCGTCATCCACCGCCTGTACGCCAAGCTCCACGCGGGTGCACCCCAACTCCCGCATCTCCAGCAATTCTTTCTCGTTGATGTAGTCCGGCCGAGTTTCCAACGTAAGCCCGATAATTTTATATTTAGCTTTCTCATTCCTTTTTTGTTCAAATAATAGTTTATTTTTAATTTTATCAATTTTAAATTTTACATTGTCATTTTGATTTTTGCTTTTTGATTTTTGATTTTTTCCGCCATAATCATTCGCCCCCCGAAAACACTCTTTAATGTACCAATACTTATATTCCTCGGGCAAAGCCGACCAAGTCCCCCCGATTACGATAATCTCAATTTTCGTCGGCTTATGCCCGTTCGCTTCCAGCGCCCGCAGTCGCGACTGTGTTTGCTTATACGGATCATACCCGCAGCGAATCGCCCGCATCACCGCCGGTTCGTTGGATAAATAACTTTGCGGCACATCCTTTTCCGTCGGGCAATAAGCGCATTTTCCCGGGCAAGGGTGCGGCTTTGTCAAAACCGCCACCGGCGCGACTCCGGACATTGTGCGAACGGCGCGCTTGCGCAAAATTTTCCGTAAGGACGCAAGCGGTCCGACCGCCCCTATGGCGGTCGGACCGCTGTTTATATACCTCAAAATCTCGGAATTTTCAATAATCCCGATTCCGTATTTCTTGGCGATTTTCCTCTTCGCCATCATTAAATCATTGCTCGTTTTTATATTCAATTTTAATAGCTCTTTAATCGCTTTTCGCATAATAAGTATTGACGTAATTTATTTAAACCGGCGCGTTTTCCAACTTACGGAATTTACCGCAGGGGCGAACGGCCGTTCTCCCCTGCGAAAAATAGCGTTGAATTTTAATTTTTTCCGTAAATTTCGTAATTCGCGGGCATTTATGGTATTATAATACTATAATATACCGATAAAATTGTAAACTATGAAAATCAATCCTGAAATCTTTAAGGCGTATGATATTCGCGGAATCTATAACAAAGACTTTGACGATGAATTCGCCTATGAACTTGGGCTGGCGTATAGCCAACTAAGAAAAAAAGAACTGGGCGGAAAAAAGGAAATAAATATCGTTGTCGGCATGGATATGCGGCTTTCCTCGCCGGCGTTAAAGAATAAATTAACGGACGGATTGACCGACGGGGGCGTCAATGTCGCGGATGTCGGACTGTGCTCAACGCCGACCTTTTATTTCGCGGTGGCGCGTTTTAATTATGACGGAGGAATAATGATTTCCGCTTCGCATAATCCGGCCGAGTACAACGGCTTTAAATTGACGCGCGCGAAAGCCCTGCCGATGAGCAAGGAGACGGGAATTCTTGACTTGAAAAAAGCGATACTGGAAGGCGAACTGAAAAAAGCAAGCGCCAAAGGCGCGATCGCGAAAAAAGAAAACGTTTTGGAAAAACAGGTTCAGCGCGCTTTGGCTTATGTTGATTCGCGTAAAATAAAAAAATTCAAAATAGTCATTGATCCGGCAAATTCAATGGGGGCGCAATATTTTGACGAATTGTTCAAGCATCTTCCGTGCGAAATAATAAGAATGAATTGGAAATTGGACGGAACTTTTCCCGCGCACGAAGCCGATCCGTTAAAACCGGAAAATACGCGGGACTTGCGAAAAAAAGTATTGGAAGAAAAGGCCGATTTGGGAATTTCAACCGATGGCGACGGAGACAGGATATTTTTCGTTGACGACGAGGGCGAAACGATAGAACCGGGAATTCTGCGGGCCGTTTTGTCCAAAATATTTTTGCGTGAATTTCCCAACGCTAAAATCGCCTACGACATAAGGCCGGGAAAAATTACCCTTGACACGATTATAGAGAACGGCGGCGAACCGATTGTCACCCGCGTCGGGCATTCACTGATAAAAGAACAGGCGATAAAAGAGGGCGCGGTTTTCGCCGGCGAATCTTCCGGACACTTCTTCTTGAATATGGACGAAGGGTGTTATGAAGTGCCGCTAATCGTCGCTTTGAAAATTTTGGAAGAGCTGTCAAAAAGCGGCAAAACTTTTTCGGAATACGTAAAACCGTACAAAAAATATTTCCATTCCGGCGAAATAAATTCCAAGGTCAAGGACATTGATTCCAAGCTGCGAGAAATAAAAGAAAAATACAAGGACGGGAAACAAAACGAATTGGACGGTATCACGGTTGAGTATCCTGATTTTTGGTTCAACGTCCGCCCGTCAAACACGGAACCGCTCCTGCGGCTAAACCTGGAAGCGAAAACAAAAAAAATAATGGAAGAAAAAAGGGATGAGATTTTAAAGCTGATTAGAAAATAAAATAATTTATAACCACTCCGTTAAAAAACAAAAAAAACGAATGATTTTAATTCGTCTTTTTTTGTTTGCGCTTGCGGATTTGTAAACCCGTAATCACTTTCTGAACATATTCAAAATCTCCCTAAAATCTTTCATATCTTCATAAGTTAAATCCAGCTCTTTTCGCTTTCCGTGAAGCTTGAACATGTCTCTTCGGATTGTTTCGCCGGTAACGCTATGTCCCCGCCTTATTTTGGAAATATATTCTTTAATATATTTAAGTAAAATTTTTTTGTTTTTCGCGCTTAAATTTCGGTAGCGGTAATTATCCCGCACCAGCTTATTGAGCCGCCGTTCAATTTGATAACTCGGCAAATTGTCCGCGTTTTTCAGTAAATCCTTAACATTCATAAAGTAATTTACGCATAATAAATGAATATAAAAAAATCTTTGTCATTACGCGCGTAGCGTAGCGGAGACACGGAATCCGGGGTTGGTTCGCGCAACCTTTTTTATACTACGGATATTTTTAATATTAAACATACCGCGGTTTAATCCTGGATTCCGGATATTTTTATTTTCGCTTTGCTCAAATAAAAATTCCGGAATGACAAGAAAGGATTAATTTGCAATTGGCGACATCTAAATTCCGCGAATTTTCAAAGCTTTGCCCAACTTCTCAATCGCGATCATATAGGCGGAAGTTCGCATATTAACATTATGGTATTTGGCGTTTTCCCACACCTCGCCAAAAGCTTTGGTGATTTGCGTTTTTAGGCGGTCGTTAACCTTTTTTTTGTCCCAATAAAAGTGACGGACGTTCTGCACCCATTCAAAATAAGAAACTATCACGCCGCCGGCGTTGGCGAGAACATCGGGCGCGACAATTACGCCCTTTTCGTACAGCTTTTCTCCGGCTTCAATCGTGGTCGGGCCGTTGGCCAGCTCTAAAATTATGCTTGCCTTGACGCGTCCGGCATTATTTTTCGTTATCGCGTTTTCCAAAGCGGCCGGAGCCAAGACGGTAACCGGCAATTCAAGCAATTCCTCGTTGGTTATGTTTTCGGCCTCGGCGAAATCAACGACCGATCCGGTTGTTTTTTTATGTTTGACGACCTTTTTAATGTCCAGCCCGAACGGATTATACACCCCTCCCCTTGAATCCGAAACCGCGACGATTTTACATTTCGCCCTATGGGCGATTTCGGCGAAATTCATTCCCGCGTTGCCGAATCCCTGCACGGCGACAGTGATGTTTTTCTTGCTTAACTTAAGCTCTTTAAGCAACGCCTCCAAAACATAAAATCCGCCCTGGGCCGTGGCGCTTAAACGCCCTTGCGATCCCCAAACCTCAAGCGGTTTTCCCGTAACGGCGCTGGGCGTGTTTCTTCCCTCTATCCTGCTGTATTCATCCATAATCCAGGCCATCACCTGCGGATTGGTGTAAACATCGGGGGCGGGAATATCCTTGTCCGGCCCGATAAAATCGGAAACCGCCCGCACGTATCCGCGGGTCAATCTTTCAAGCTCGCCTTGGCTTAATTTCTTCGGATCAACCGTGATGCCGCCCTTAGCGCCGCCGTATGGAATGTCAACCACCGCGCATTTTACGGTCATAGTGAACGCCATGGCGTTTATTTCGTCAAAATTGACTTTCGGATGGTAACGAATACCTCCCTTGAACGGGCCCCTTACGTCATTATGCTGAACCCTGTATCCGGTAAAAACTTTTAACTCTCCATTGTCCATTTTAACCGGAATGGCGACCTCAATAACCCTCTTGGGCGAATTTAAAATTTCCACCTCGTTATAGCTTAAGCAAAACGGTTTGTCGTCGCCGTCGGCGTTGCCCATTATTGAGCAGGCCTTGCTTAATTGGCCGGTGCATTGTTTGAAATACTTTGCCATATTTAGTTAACTATATCGTAAAACCTAAATTACAAATCCAAAATTACAAATCTCAACTAAATTCAAAATTCCAATTTTCAAAATTTGTCCTTAACTTAATTGGAAGCTCAATACTGTTTTCAATTTTAGATTTTGGTCATTGTAATTTATTTGGAATTTGTGATTTTGTATTTTGAATTTATCCGCTATCAACTGTTTTTTATTCCCAATCTTTCCTTAACTCTCCCCAGCGTTTCCTCCGCCACCGGCCTCGCCTTCTCCGCCCCCTCTTTTAATATCTCCCGCACCTCATCGTCTTCAAAGCTGTTATATTTTTTCTGAAAAGTCGTTAAAAACTCTCCGACTGTTCGCGACAAGTCCTTTTTAAAATCGCCGTACCCCTTGCCTTGGTATTTTTTCTCAAGCTCTTTTATTTCTTCGCCGGACAAAAGGGAATAAATCGTTAAAAGGTTTGAAATGGCCGGTTTGTTTTCTTTGTCGTATTTAATTTCTTTGCCCGAGTCGGTTACGGCCCGCGTTATTTTTTTCGCCGCCGCTTCCGGCGTATCGGTTAAGGCGATATAATTCGCCGGACTCGCGCTCTTGCTCATTTTTTTGTTCGCCTCGTCCAGTCCCATAATCCGCGCGCCTTCTTTTCTGATTTCAACTTCCGGAATTTTAAAAACTTCCCCGTATCGCGAATTGAATCTCCGCGCCAAAGTCCGCGCCAGCTCAACATGCTGCTTCTGGTCCTCGCCCACCGGCACCAAATCGGTATTATACAATAAAATGTCGGCCGCCATTAAAACCGGATAATCGTACAAGCCGACGCTCACGTTTTCCTTTTCTTGTCCCGCCTTATCCTTGAATTGCGTCATTTTGTTCAAATCGCTTACGCGGGCGGCGGCGCAATTCAATATCCACGCCAATTCCGTATGCGCCGAGATGTCCGACTGCCGGAAAATCACCGACTTCTCCGGATTTATGCCCGAAGCCATATAAATTTTAACCACATCCAAAATATTCCTGCCTAGCTCTTCCGGCTCCTGCTTAACCGTAATGGCGTGATAATCAACCACGCAAAAAATTGAATCGTATTTATCCTGCAGTCCCACCCAATTCTTAATCGCGCCCAAATAATTCCCTATATGAATAGTTCCGGACGGCTGAACGCCGGAAAATATTGTCTTTTTGTCGCTTTTAGCCATATCTTTATTATACTTTTTATTTTTTGGTATGTAAATAACGGTTAATTGATTTTATTTTTCTACAGGGCTTTAGCTCGGGGTTCACGCGGCTTTAGCCGCGTACCGCTACGAAGCTAAAGCTTCCCGAACCCTGCCCCGCTTTTCGCGAGAGGCGGGGCGGTAGAAAATTAGAGAATATTTTAATTTATAACTC
>JALUVW010000078.1 GCA_027020105.1 Candidatus Falkowiibacteriota bacterium | reverse complement strand
GAACCTGCGACCTCTTGCATGCCATGCAAGCGCTCTAACCGGCTGAGCTACGGGCCCAAACATTTTATGTTAAGTATTGGTATTTTTTGCTAAAATTAGCTAAAAATAGCAATTATTATTTTACAAAACAGCTAATTTATGTTATAATTATTTGTGACCCCACCAGGAATCGAACCTGGATCTAGAACTTAGGAGGTTCTTGTTTTATCCATTAAACTACGGGGTCAATCCGTGGGGTCAAATTGGTTAATTTACCGACATTTTTCCCTGTTTATTGTTCCGGCTCATTGGCCGCAAGGACTACGAAAGCGTAAATTATCCGAGACGCGGCCACGCGTTCCGTTTTGCCGATAACATCCACATTTCATTAACAGCTTCGCGTTGATTGAATTTTAAATACGGATAATTTTCGCTCCGCTCTTCACGGAGGAGCCGGCGACGGCTTTCAAAAACAGTAAAATACGACTAAAAGAAAAACACCATCCAAGGCGTTGTATTCTTCCATTTTTATACTACACTAAAATTTTTCTTTTGACAAACCCCTTGTAGTCGCCTACAATTAAATTAGCTCTATGTGATTGCGAATCCGTTGCTTGTCCGATTTCAAGCGGCAAACTTAACGGGACAAGTTTGCCGAATTTCGTTACGTGGAGGCAAACGACCGTTCACCTCCACGTAACGAAATTCGGCAATAACTCCATTAAAATAAATACTAATCGGCCAATCGCGAATAACTGATTTCCTTTTTTTATCAAGGAGGGCCGGGAAACTTAATTCGCGTTATTGGCGTTACGCTTATGTTTAACAAAGAAAATGAAAAAAGAGGATTAAAAGAAGTGGAAACAATAATCGGTCCGTCCATAAAAGTGAAAGGCAACTTCCACGGCCAAGGCAATATCGTTGTTGAGGGCATACTGGAGGGAAGCTTGAAAACGGGAAGCAGTTTATATGTCGGCGACAAGGCCAAGGTAACGGCCAATATTGAAGCCAAAGAGGCGACTATCGGCGGTGAGGTTACCGGCAACATTAAAGTAAAGGGGCACTTGGAAATAGCCGCCACGGCCAAAATCACCGGCGACATTGAGGTGTCAAGTTTGTCCGTGGCCCGCGGAGCGATCCTAAACGGTAAGTGCCTGATGACGGCCGGCGAAAAAAATATTAAAGAGGATGCCAAGAAATAACCTTTCTTTTAATTTTAATTTTAAATTGCAGTCTATATTTTGATTTTTAAGTTTTGCATTTTTATTATGCACATATACATTTACGACTCTTTTTTAAGCCACAAAAAATACAACGGCATTCTCGCTCGCATTGAAACGCGGCTCACCGACCTTGGATTAAACGGAAAAATCTCCCGGCTGGGCGTAATGAAAAACGTGCGAAGCGCCGTGGAAAATGAGTTAAAAAGAGGGGCGAAAACAATTATCGCGGTTGGCAACGACCAAACCGTTAATCAAGTAATCGGCGCCATGGCCGGAGCGGACGCGGGAAGCGGAACAGGAGGCTCTGTTCCGCTGGGCATTATTCCCATCGGCAAAAACAATAATTTTATCGCGAAAGCCCTGGGCATCAATCCGGAAGAAGAGGCGTGCGATATTCTTTCGGGCAGAAGAATTGAAAAACTGGACTTGGCGCGAGTCAACGATTCTTTTTTCCTGTCCGACGCCTCCATCGCCAACGAAGGCACTGTCATTGAAATGGACAAAACCTATTCAATTGAAATACTGGACGAAGGGGAAATCAATGTGGTTAACCTGGCGGTCGCCAACAAGCCAAAGCCGGACAACGCCAAATTCAACCCCCAAGACGGAATCCTGGAACTGTTCATCCGCACGAAAAAGAAAAAAGGATTTTTAAAATTGTCGGGCGCCGAAACAGGTGAAAGCATTTTTTCATTAAAAAAATTAACCATTCGCAACAATAAAAATCATCC
>JALUVW010000077.1 GCA_027020105.1 Candidatus Falkowiibacteriota bacterium | reverse complement strand
TGCGCGTTACCATTGACTTAAAAAAAGACGCCTATCCCAAGAAGATTTTGAACAGTTTGTACAAGCACACGCAGCTGCAGGAAACGTTTCATGTTAATATGTTGGCGCTTACCGACGGCATTCAACCAAAAGTTTTAAACTTAAAAACCATTTTGGAAGAATACATTAAGCATCGGGAGATTGTGATTAAGCGTCGCACGCAATTTGATTTGGATAAGGCGCGGGACAGGGCGCATATTTTAGAGGGATTAATGATTGCCTTAAATAAAATTGACGCTGTTATTAAAACCATTAAAGCGTCAAAAGACAAGGATATCGCCAAAACGAATTTAATGAAGAAATTCAAGTTAACCGAAAGGCAGGCGGTGGCAATCCTGGAAATGCGTTTGCAGAACTTGGCCAATCTGGAAAGGATGAAGATAGAAACCGAGTTAAAGGAAAAAAAGAAGCTAATCAAAGAATTGGAAGCGATATTAAAATCCAAAAAGAAAATATTTAATATTATCAAAGAAGAAATCAACGCTTTGAACGACAAGTTCGGCGATGAACGCAAAACGCGAGTGATATCCCACGGCGTTAAAGATTTTTCCGCGGAAGATTTGGTTCCGAACGAAGAAACGATGGTGATGATGACGCGCGACGGTTATATCAAGCGTTTGTCGCCCGACACTTTCAAGACGCAGGCGCGCGGCGGCAAAGGCGTAATCGGACTCTCCACCAAGGAAGAGGATACGGTTGAATTTATGTTTACCACCATGGCGCATACCGATGTTTTGTTTTTCACGACAAAGGGAAGGGTCTTTCAGCTTAAAGCTTATGAAATTCCGCAAGCGTCAAGAACGGCCAAGGGACAAGCAATCGTTAATTTTTTGCAACTGACCAGCGAAGAAAAAGTGACCAGCGTGCTCCCTCTGGACAAAATCGCCAACAGGAAATTTTTATTCTTCGCCACGGAAGAAGGGCTGGTTAAAAAGGTTAAATTGGAGGCGTTCGCCAATGTTCGCCGTTCCGGGCTCATCGCCATTAAAATCAAAGATGACGACAAGCTGACATGGGTAAAGCCGACCCGCGGAGACGATCACATATTTCTCGTTACCGCCGGCGGGCAGGCAATCAGATTTAGGGAAAAGGACGTGCGCGATATGGGGCGAAGCGCGGCCGGGGTTCGCGGAATACGGCTGAAGAAAGACGATAAGCTTGTCGGCATGGGAGTGGTCAAGAACGACAAGAACAAGTTGAAAAAATATCAAATTTTGTCCATAATGGAGAAAGGGTTCGGGAAGCGCACGCCCATCAATATGTACAAAACGCAAGGACGCGGCGGATCCGGAATAAAAACGGCCAAAGTGGCGGCGAAGACCGGCAAATTGACCAACGCTTTTATTGTTAACGCGGAAACGATGAAAGACAAGGATTTGATTATGATTTCGGAAAAAGGACAGGTTATTCGTTTGCCGTTTAAGACGGTAAACCAGTCCGGACGCGACACCATGGGAGTCCGCCTGATGCGTTTTAAAGAGCCGGACGACAAAATCGCTTGCGTGACATGGGTTTGATTTTGCGTTTGAAACAAACATTCCATCGGGATTTACGGCTCGGGTTCCGGCGGCCTTAGCCGCCGCCCGCGCGCCGCGGCCGTCCGTGAAAATTTGCCGCGCCTCGGTCGCTCTACGAGAAATTTCAAAATTGTGATTTATAAAAAACGCAATACACGCGCAGGTGTGGTGAAATTGGTATACACGCTTGGCTTAGGACCAAGTGCCGCGAGGCGTGAGAGTTCGAGTCTCTCCACCTGCACAAACGGTTTTCGTCAAATCGTTGGTTAAGAGATGTATGGGCTTGGCGACAGCCCCGCGCGGATCTCTTTTTTTGTTTTTAAGGAATTGGCAATTCAAATATGGCGCCAGAAAAACGGCATTTGATGTTTGGTTTTGGGTGTGCTATAATAAACACAATAAAGCGATATTAAAATTATTTATTTTCTAAAAAAGAATATCTTTGGCGCAATATGATGAATTGCGTTAAGGGAGGAAAATTTATGTCTTTGTATAAAACAATCTTAAGCCAAGCGTGGAAGGCGACTTGGCGCCATAAATACTTATGGTTTTTCGGCCTTTTTGCCGCTCTTGTCGGGGCGGGCGGCGAATACAATGTGTTGTTCAGGGGATTTTCCGGCGATTCCGAACAACAAATTTTTCCCGGGATTAACAAAATCGCCGAAACAGGCGTTTTCAGCGGCCAAACGCTCGTCAATATTGGAGAAATTATGAGAAACGACCCGTTGTCTTTATTGGTTTTATCAATGGTGTTTTTGGCCATTTTAATCATTATCGCTTTTTTAATTTGGCTGTCCGTTGTTTCACAGGCCGCATTGGTGGATAATTCCGCCAAACACTTGACCAACAAAAAGGCCGATTTCAAGACCGGAATAGCCGTGGGAACGGAAAAATTTTGGCCGGTGCTCGGCTTGAATTTAATTGTTAAATTTTTGGTTTATTTGATTTTTATTATGGTCGGAGTATTGGCCGTCGCGAGCGTCCCTTGGCCTATATTTACGATCGCTTTCATTGTTTCCATTATTGTCGCCCTGTCCTTGTCTTTTATTATCAAGTACGCCGTGGCCTATACGGTAATCAAGAAAAACGGTTTTGTTGAGTCCGTAAAAAACGGATGGCGATTATTTATTGATAATTGGCTGATAAGCTTGGAAATGGCCGTTATTCTGTTTTTTATCAATCTTCTTGTCGGCTTGGCGGTGGTCTTGGTTGTCTTGACGTTAACCATACCATTTATGTTCTTGGTTATGGTCGTTTATCAGGTGTCGGTAATCGCCGGTTTCTGGCTTATGGTCGCCTTGGCCCTTCTTTTGCTCTTGGGAATCATTATGTTGAGCGGAGCCGCGCTTTCCGTTTTTCAAATATCGTCTTGGACGGCTTTGTTCCTTCGGTTAATCGGCAAGGGCGGAACCAGTAAAATAATCAGAATGGCGAATAACGTGAAAGGAGCTATTTCCGGATAGCCGCCCCCGACAATTAGAATTCGCGCCGCTGCCGCCAAACACGTTATTTGGCGGCAGTTTTGGGTAAAACGGCCTTGTTTGTATATTTCGGACAGTTTGATATAATTAAATTATCGGCAATTCATAATTTAAAATTAGAAATTTTGAAATAAAACGCGATTTTAATTTCTAATCGCGAATCACGAATTTTAAACGCGTATGTCACAAGGTATGCAATCAATTGAAGATTTAATCGGCCGGACGGCCGGAAGTTCAGGCTCTGACGATGATAGCGCTCAAGCTAAATTCGCCCATAAAACGAAAGAGATAAAAATAAAGGAAATAGAGCGTTTGACCGAAATGAAGGCGGCCGATCTGGGCGCGCCCTATATTAACTTGACCAATTTTTCCATCAGCCCCGAAGCTTTGTCGCTGATAAGCGAGGAAGATGCCGTTAAGTTGTCAACCGTTTGTTTTTTTTATGACGGCAAGGACATTCGTTTGGGGACGGTGAACTACGACGATCCGGCCGTGCGTAATTTATTAAACGAGCTGCAAGAAAAATATCATTCGCGCGGCGCGCTTTATTTAATTTCCGACAACAGCTTAAAGCACGCTTTGAATATTTACAAGGCGCTGCCGAAACCGAGAAAAATTATCAGAGGGATAAATATCGCCGAAGAGGATCTCAACAAATACAGCGAAAAATTTTCAAGCTTTGCGGACGTGCAAGAACAGATTAAAAGCGCGGAGCAGGTAACCGACATAGTAACCGTGATTATGGCCGCCGCGATTAAGATCGGGGCGTCGGATATCCATATTGAGGTGGAAGAAAAAGACATAAAAGTAAGGTTCAGGATAGACGGCGTTTTGCATGACGTGGCGTCCATAAAAAAAGAATTGTGGAGCAAGATAGTTTTGCGGTTTAAAATTTTAACGAAGGTGAAAATAAACATTTCCAACAAGCCGCAGGACGGCCGTATGTCCATCTTTATGAAAGACGACCGCATTGACATCAGGGCGTCTTTTTTGCCCACGGCTTACGGCGAAAGCATAGTAATGAGATTGCTCCGTTCCAGTTCGGTCGGCCTGGGGTTTGAGGAGCTGGGCATCCGCAGCAAAGCCTTTGAACAGCTGAAAAGAGAAGTTGAGCGGCCCAACGGAATGATTATCACCACCGGACCGACCGGCTCGGGCAAAACCACCACTCTTTACGCCATTTTAAAGAAATTGAACAGCCCCGAGACAAAGATTATCACCATTGAGGATCCGATTGAATATCAATTGGAGGGAGTAAACCAGTCGCAAACCAGCGAGAAATACACTTTCGCCCAAGGACTGCGCTCAATCGTCCGCCAAGATCCCGACATAGTCATGGTTGGCGAAATCAGGGATTTGGAAACGGCCGAAATTTCCATTCAAGCCGCGCTTACGGGGCATTTGGTTTTGTCCACCATTCACACCAACAACGCCGCCGGCACCGTGCCCAGATTTTTATCAATGGGCGCCAAGCCGTTTTTGCTCGCGCCGGCGCTTAACGCCATTATCGGACAGAGATTGGTAAGGAGATTATGCGAAAAATGCAAGCGTGAAGAGGAATTGGACGAAGAAATGATGGCGCGCGTCAAGGAGGTTTTGGAAAAATTGCCCGAAGAAGAAAAAAAATCCGTTGATTTTGATAATTTGAAATTTTACAAAGGCGCGGGATGCGAAGTGTGCCAAGGCATCGGTTATAAGGGGCGAATCGGCATTTATGAAATTATGACGATTGACAAAAATATTGAAGAGATAATTTTATCGGGAAAGTTAAGCGAGTATGATATGGCGGAAGCGGCCGTCAAAAACGGAATGATTACCATGGTGCAAGACGGGCTTCTAAAGGCCGTTGACGGCATTACCAGCGTGGAAGAAGTGTTCAGAGTGGCTGAGATGAAAAAGTAATTTAGCTTGTAGCTTGCGGCATTAACCTGATTAAGTCGCGAGCCGTAAATCATATTTTAAATTATGATTAACAAAAAATTCATTCAAAATTTAAAGAAAAAATATGACAAGCGGACGGAGGAGAGGAGACAAATAATCGGCGCGTCCAATATTATTTTGCACGACTCCAAAAGAGTTATTTTTTCTTTGCACAGAACGGACGTCAAAAAAGCGTCCGAGTTATTGGATGGCGCCGAGCGCGCGCTCGCGGATTTGGAGAAAAAATTCGGCCATAGCCGCTTGTCCGAAGAGGGGGCGTACAAGGCGGCGGCGGAAGAGTATGTTGAGGCAAAAATGTTTTATCGCGTAATGACCGGCAAGAAGGTGGATAAAATCAGCAAAACCAAAATGGATATTGACAGTTTGCTGGGCGGCATTTGCGACTTAACCGGCGAGCTTGTGCGGCGGGCGGTCAATCAGGCGTCCGCGGGAAATTTGGAAGAAGTTGAAAAAATCAAAAAAGCCATTAATGAAATAATGGCGGAATTGGCGGAGTTTGACATCACCGGCTATTTAAGGACGAAGTTTGATCAGGCAAAAACAAACTTGAGAAAGATAGAGCAGATTGATTATGAAATAAAACTGAGAAAATAGTCGCTCCCGTTGCCGACGGAGTTCCGGCTCCGTCGGGGTTCTTCGGTATTAGGGGGCTGTCGCCGAATACCGTCACGGCTGAAATTTTAGTCTTTTTGCAAATATAAAGAGACTAAGTCTCCAATTGGAGACTTAGTCTCCACGCCTAAAAACTTGATTGGGGATTCAAAAATTTTACTCGCAACGGCATTCGGCAACAGCCCCATTAGGCGATAATCTCTTTATGAACAATAAAAAAAACGAAAAACCGGAATTAATAGCGCCGGCCGGAAATTTTGAAAAAATGAAAACGGCTTTCGCGTTCGGGGCGGACGCGGTGTACGCGGGCATTCCGGATTTTTCCCTGCGAGTAAGGATAAATGATTTTGATGTCAAAAGCTTGAAGAAGGCGATTGAATACGCCCACAATATCAATAAAAAGGTTTACGTAACAATAAATATTTTCGCCCACAACAAACACTTCAAAAAATTGCCGGCGTATGTCAGAGAGCTGAAAAAAGCAAAGCCGGACGGGTTTATTGTTTCGGATCCGGGCGTTATGATGGCGATTAGAAAGGTTTGGCCGAGCGCTAAAATGCATTTGTCAACGCAGGCGAACTGCGTGAATAAGGAGGCGGCTAAGTTTTGGTTTGAACAGGGATTTAAACGGATTGTGTTGGGGCGGGAAACAACGATTCGCGAAATTAAAGAAATCAAGAAAAGCAACCCGAAACTGGAAATAGAGGCGTTTGTTCATGGCGCGATGTGCATGGCTTATTCCGGGCGATGTTTTTTGTCAAAATTGTTTACGGGAAGGAGCGCCAATCTAGGCGACTGCGTTCAGCCGTGCAGGTGGAAGTATAACGCGAAAATTACAAATTCAAAATTACAAATTCCAAATAAATTCAAAATTCAAAATCCAAATGTTCAAAATTACAGCCAAGAGATATTTATAAAAGCGGAAGGCAGAGATGAGGCGTTGGAGTTGGTTGAGGAGGAGCATGGGTCGTATATCTTGAATTCCAATGATTTGTGCTTGATAAAAAGAATTCCGGAAATGGTTGACGCCGGCATTTCTTCGTTTAAAATTGAGGGCAGGGCCAAGAGCGTTTATTATTTGGCTTGCGTGGTCGGGGCTTACAGAAAAGCGATAGACGCAGTTTGTAGAGACGAGGCACTGCCTCGTCTCCGTTGTTCGTCTTGCCGCCGCCGAGACGAGGCACTGCCTCGTCTCTACGAGGGGGATATAGATTTTCTGCACAAAGAATTGGATGAGAAATTATATCATCGGGGATATACGGAGGGATTTATGTTCGGGAACGGAAAAATGGCGCAGAACTTGGACAATTCGCATAAAACGCCGGAGTGGGAGTTTTGCGGGGCGGTTATCGGCGAAAAAACAGCAAAACGCCCCGCCGCGCCAAGGCTCCGAGGGGCGGGCAAAAATAAAAAAACAAAGCATTCCGTTAATATTAAAATTCATAATACTTTAAAGGTTGGAGACAGGATTGAGATTATTATGCCGGGATATGATATAATAAAGATGAAGCTGAAAAGCATGGTTGACGCGGAAACGGGCGAAGAGCTGGAAGAAGCGCACGGAGGACAGGGGAAGGTTGTGGTTATTGAGAGTAATGTTGAGATTCCGGAGTTTAGCGTTGTTAGGAGAAAAATGTAATAACTAAATTCCAAATTCAAAATCACAAATTCCAAATAAATCACAAATTTAAATTTTCAAAACTTATCCTTAACTTGATCGGGGATTCAAAACTGTTTTAAATTTTTAATTTAGCGCTTTGAATTTATTTGGAATTTGTAATTTTGAATTTGGCGATTATCAGATTAAATAAAATAGCAAGTTTTAGATATTTAATTAGATATTTAAGCGGTTTCTACCGGCCTTTAGGCCAGGGTTCGTGAAGCTTTAGCTTCGTAACGGTACGCGGCTAAAGCCGCCCGAACCCCGCCCCTCCTCTCGCGAGGGGAGGGGCCGGGGGAAACTTCAGAAATTTTTATATAGTTAATCAAAAATTTTAATGCCGAAATCTTAATGACAAATCAAGCTCAAATGACGGAATGCCTGAATTTAATCATTTAATAATTTGGATTTGATTTGTCATTTGAGCTTTGGATTTATGAATTTTATTTATGATTTCATTCCTTCGCGGCAAAATATTAAATAAGGGCCAAGGGTATGTTATCGTTGAAGTGAATAATGTCGGTTATCGGGTTTTTGTTAATTCCGCGATGTGCGCGGATTTTGATATTAATCAGGATGTGGAAGTTTACACGCACCAATACGTGCGCGAGGATTCTTTGGATTTGTACGGGTTTAAGTCGCTGGAAGATTTGGAGATGTTTGAACTGCTATTGTCTATTTCCGGAATCGGGCCAAAGTCGGCTTTGGGCGTTTTGGCTATCGCCTCGGTTGCCGATATCAAGGATTCAATCGCGCGCGGAGACTCGGCTCTGCTCACCAAGGTGTCGGGCATAGGCAGGAAAACGGCGGAAAGGGTTGTTCTTGAATTAAGGGAGAAAATCGGCGCGACGGCGGACGGCGGAAAGCGGACGGCGGAAAGCGGAAATGTCAGCGGAGACGAGATTGACGCTTTAATGGCTTTGGGATATTCAATGGCTCAGGCGCGGGACGCTTTGCGCGCCGTTGACGCGAAAATAAAAGACAGCGGCGAGAGAATAAAAGCGGCGCTGAAAGAGCTGGGCAAGCGATGAGCCGGAATTGAGAGTTGAGAATTTTAGAATATTTGTTATTTCCGATATTTTTATATAAGATTTTTGGTCGAGAAAAATGACTTGGCCGGATAATATCACGGTCCGCGCCATGTTCTCGGGCGCGATACGGAGTTGTTGATTTAAAATTAAAAGGCCCTATCTTATCTCTTAACAGGTATTGGATTCACAAGAGATTAAGATAGGGCCGGGACCTGTCGATTGTGTTTTAATTATGATTATCGACTATGCGTGCCCTCAAAGGCATCACCTCCTTTTTGTGAATTTCAATCCTTATTATACACTAATCTAAAAATAATGCAAGAGTGATAGCGAAATTTTCAATTTTCAAACAAGTAATGATTTTCAATTTCCAATTAAAATTAAAAATTAATAATTCCCCAACCCCGCCTTTCGCGAAAGGCGGGGCCAACCCTTCCTTCGCCGTAGAGACGAGGCAGTGCCTCGTCTCTACGGAAGGCAGGTTCCTTTATCAAGGGGGTGTTTATCCCCCCCTAATATCCGCGGGAACTTAAAGTAAAATATATGCGAGTAATCAACATTACGGATAAAAAACAGTATAATAATTTTGTCGCGGCGCAAAAGCACAGCCAGTTTTTGCAGTCTTGGGAATGGGGCGAGTTTCACAAAAAGGTGAGCGGGGATGTTTGGCGTCTGGGTGTTTTGGATGACGGTAAACTGGTCGCCGCCGCCACTATCATCAAAAAGCAGTTGCCGATAGGCAAATATTATTTTTATTGCCCGCGGGGGCCGGTATTCAATTATCAATTATCAACCGTCAATTATCAACTAATTTTAGAAAGCTTGTTTAATGAAATTAAGAATATCGCGGAAAACGAGGGTATTATGTTTTTAAGGTTTGACCCGCCCGCTTCCTACAAGCTACAAGCTACAAGCTACAAGCTAAACAAGACCCTTGATGTTCAGCCAAGCAAGACATTGATATTGAATTTGGCCAAGCCGGAAGAGGATATTTTGAAGAATATGCGCCAAAAAACCAGATACAATATTAGATTGGCGGAAAAAAAGGGCGTGAAGGTTGTTGAAGCCGGAGTTGATCGTTTTGAAGATTTTTGGCGGCTGCTTGGAGAAACAAGCGAGAGGGACAATTTCCGCACTCACGGCAGGGATTATTATAAGGCGATGCTGGCCGGAGGGGACGAGGATTCGCGAGTTCGCGAATCCGCGGGGCCCGCTTTGGCGATAAAACTATTTATCGCCGAATACAAAAAAAGGCCGATTGCCGCCGGCATTGTTTCGTTTTTCGGCGATACCGCGACCTATACGCATGGCGCGTCCGGCTCGGAGTATCGCAACGCGATGGCTTCGTATTTACTTCAATGGCACGTGATGAAATTGGCGAAAAAATCAGGGTATAAATATTACGACCTCTACGGCATAGACGAAGAGAGATGGCCGGGGGTAACAAGATTTAAGAAGGGATTCGGCGGCAGAACGGCAAATTATCCGGGGACCTTTGATTTGGTTTTTGACGAGGGGTGGTATAATGTTTATAAGATGGTGAGGAGAGTCAGGAGAACGTTTTAAAAAATCAAAATGTAAAAATCAAAAATTAAAATGACAATGTAAAGTTTAAAAATTTAAAAATTTTCACCGCGATACAACCTTTCCCGCTTTAGCGGGAAGTTTCTGCCGATTTCACCCGACAACACGACTTATTCTGTAAAATATATTAAGCTCTATAAAGTTTTTTTAAGCTTTGCGTTTTAAACTGTCATTTTGATTTTTGATTTTTAAACTTTGTATTTATGGAAAAAATTTTAAATATTATAAAAAAATATATTCCTAAAAAATTATTCAAAAACCTCCAGCCCATTTATCATTTTACTTTAAGCTGGCTCGCTTCTTTGGCGTACGGGCGGCCTTCGGAAAAATTAATCGTTATCGGCGTTACCGGCACGACCGGAAAAACCACCAGTGTTTATCTGATCGCGAAAACATTGGAGGAGGCCGGATGCAAAGTCGGTTTTACTTCCACCGCCATGTTTAACGACGGGGAGAAGGAGTGGCTGAATGACAAAAAAATGACTATGGTGGGGCGTTTTTTTACGCAAAAAATATTAAAAAAAATGGTTAAACACAAGTGCCAATACGCTATCGTGGAAACAACCTCCGAGGGCGTAAAACAGTTCAGGCACAGATTTATCAATTACGATATTTTGGTTTTTACCGGACTTTATCCGGAGCATATTGATTCGCACGGCGGCTTTGAAAATTATAAAAAAGCCAAAGGAAAATTGTTCGCGCATTTAAAAAGGTGCGGAATAAAATACGCGGACGACAAAAAATTTATCCATAGGAAAATAAGCGGCCTTAAAAAAACGGATTTAAACAGGGTCAAAAAAACAATAATAGCGAACGCGGACGATGATCACGCCGATTATTTTTTAAATTTTTGGAGCGAACGAAAATTCGCCTATACCGAGGAGGGGAGCAAGTTTGACGGAAAAAACAAGAACGGCGTTGAGACGGTAAGCTATCAACGCGTTGAAGCCGATAAGGACGGCACGACATTCACGTTTAACAAGACAAAGGTGAGATTGCGTCTTTTGGGCGATTTTAACGTTGTCAACGCGATGACGGCGGTATGCGTCGCTTTATCGCAAGGATTTTCCGAGAAAGACATTAAAAACGGGCTGGAAAAAATTGAAGGCGTGGCCGGGCGTTTGGAAAAAATAGACGAAGGCCAGCCGTTCACGGTAATTGTTGATTACGCTTTTGAGCCGAACGCCGTGGAAAAACTGTACAAAACGATAAAATTGATTCCGCATAAAAAAGTAATCCATGTTCTGGGCTCAACCGGCGGCGGGCGCGATATCGCCCGCAGGCCGCGGCTTGGAGAATTGGCCGGAGAAAACGCGGATTTCGTTATTGTTACGAACGAAGACCCGTACGACGAAGATCCGCTGGTTATTATTGATCAAGTCGCCGAAGGGGCGTTGGACAAAGGGAAAAAATTAAACAAAGATTTGTTTAAAATCGCGGATCGCCGCGAGGCGATTAAAACGGCGTTAGCTCTTGCCCAAGAAAACGATATTGTTTTGATAACGGGCAAAGGCAGCGAACAGGCGATTTGCGCGGCGGATGGCGAAAAGATTACTTGGGACGACCGCGCGGTTGTCAGGGGGTTATTGGAGAATTGGGAGAAAGATTCGGTAATTTGAAATTTGTAATCGGTGCTTGGGGAAAATCACAAACCCGGAACCGCCCGCAATCGGGGCGACGGTTAGTGGGGGCGAACGGTGTTCGCCCCCACGGGGGCAATAGTGATATTCGGTTAATTATCCGTTGCCTAAATTATGAAACAAAGTTGTGGATAACTCAAACAATAATCAAACCGTTTGGCAATAAAACAACGAAACGATAAAATATATTTCCCTAATATTAAACAAAAAGCAATAAAAATATTGAATTTTTCAAAATAGAGCGCGCAGGGCTTGACAAGCGGTTTATTTGTTGTTAGTATTAGAAAACAAGTAAAATTATTATTTTGCGAAAAAGTAATATTTTTAATATTGAAATCATTAATGAAACGAAACGGAGAAATCACGCGGAAAAGCGTGAAATTTTATGCCGTTTTTTTATTTTTAACCGGAGGAAACGCCTGGGTAACGATTTAATCGCGAGCGGACCGCGACTTTAAAATAAGCGGATTGGCACGGTGAATTATCGGGAAGCGGTTTATGGCGCCTCGCGCGTCTCGCGCATCATAAACAAAAAATCTTCATGCTTTTTAATTTATAATTTACTTTATTAAATTCAGTGGCAAACCTAACTTCGCGCAAACAAACTCTCTTAACCAAATAATTAAAAATTACTCAAGATAAACAATCTTGAGGTTTTTTGTTGCCGAAACGACAATATATAAAGCCATTGGCCGTCCGTTCTTTAAGTCTTTAAATTGCTTAATATTGCTTAATTTTATAATTTTTTATTTTAATTAGCCTATTCATATATGCCCAACACAAAAACAACTGAACGCAAACATTTTTCAGAGGCAAAAATGGCCGCGCCTTTGCCCGACTTAATTGAAATCCAAAAAAGATCTTATGATTGGTTTTTGAAGCACGGTTTGTCCGATTTGTTTGACGAAATATCGCCGATTGTTGATTTTACCGGCCGTGATATGGAATTGTATTTTGAGGATTATTATTTGGACGAGCCCAAGTTTAATGAGGCCGAAAGCAAGGCCAAGAACGTTACTTATGAAGCGCCTTTAAGGGTAAACGTGAGATTGGTCAACAAAAGAAACGGAAGCGTCTCCACCAGCGAGGTGTTTTTGGGGGATTTTCCCTTAATGACCAAAAACGGAACTTTCATCGTTAACGGCATTGAGAGAGTGGTTGTTTCCCAGCTTATCAGAAGCGCCGGCGTTATTTTTACTTCGGAATTCGTCAAAGGGAGAAAGCTGTACGGAGCGAAGGTTATTCCCAACCGCGGCGCTTGGCTGGAAATTGAAACCGATTCCAATAAGGTGATTTGGGTCAGGATTGACCGAAAAAGAAAGGTGGCGGTTACCTCGCTTCTAAGGGTTTTCGGCTATTCAAGCGATGACGAAATCAGAGAAGCGTTCAAAGACGTTGACATTAAAAGCGAAGGCGACGAGCTCGGCTATATTGACGCCACCATCAATAAGGACTTGGCCAAAAACGAGGAAGAGGGCTTAAAAGAGGTTTATAAAAGAATCAGGCCGGGCGATTTGGCCACGACGGACAATGCCAGACAATTAATTCATTCCATGTTTTTCAGGTTTGACCGTTATGATTTTGACAGAGTCGGCCGCTATAAGCTGAACAGGAAATTCGGTTTTGACATACCGAACACCAAAGAGAACCGCGTTTTAAGAAAAGAGGACTTGGTCGCCGTTGTCAAGGAGGTAATCAGATTAAACATTACGCAAGAAGATGAGGACGATATTGATCATCTTGGCAATCGTCGGGTCAGGGCGATCGGCGAGCTTATTCAAAACAAATTCAGGATCGGGCTCGTGCGTATGGAAAGGATTATCCGCGACAGAATGAGCACGGCGGATATCGGCGAGCTGTCCCCGAACAAACTGATTAACGCCAGGCCGGTTATAGGCGTGGTCAAAGAGTTTTTTATGTCTTCGCAGCTTTCCCAGTTTATGGACCAGACAAACCCGCTGGCCGAATTGGAGCATAAACGCCGGCTATCGGCCATGGGTCCCGGAGGATTGACTCGCGAACGCGCCGGTTTTGACGTGCGCGACGTGCACACTTCGCATTATGGCCGTATTTGCCCCATCGCCACTCCGGAAGGGCCGAATATCGGACTTGTGGGCCATTTGGCCAGTTACGCCAGATTAAACGATTACGGATTCCTGGAATCTCCGTACAGGAGGGTGCTTAATAAAATTCCCGCGAACGACACCGAAAAATTAGTCGGTAAAATTGTCAGAGAAGACGTTAAAAAGCCCAAAAACGATAAAGAGAACGGCGGAGAAACAATCATCAAGGCGGGCGAGGTCATTAATGATAAAATGGCCAAAAAACTGAAAGAAGAATTGGGAGACGCGGAAATATTGATTAAACCGGTGGTTACGGACGAAATAGTTTATTTGGACGCTTTTACGGAAGAAAAATACATTACCGCCACGGCGGTTACCCCGATTGACGATAACGGCTATTTCTTGGTGGATAAATGCGAAGTAAGAAAGTACGGCCAACCGGACACGGAGGATGTGGTTAAAATTGATTTTTACGGCGTCGCGGCACATCAAATCATATCGGTTGCCACCGCTTTAATTCCTTTTATGGAACATGATGACGGACAAAGGGCCTTGATGGGAACAAATATGCAAAGACAGGCGGTGCCGTTGATCACCAACGAATCGCCCATTGTCGGAACCGGAATTGAAGCCAGAGCGGCGGAAGATTCGGGGCTTATCATCTTGGCCGAGGATGACGGCGAGGTAAAGCGCGTTGACGGAACCGTGATTGAAATTCAAGACAAAAAAGGGAACGTGAAAAAATATCCGTTGACCAAATTTTTACGGTCAAACGCTTCCACCTGCATTAACCAACGCCCCATTGTCAACAAGGGGGACAAGGTTAAGAAGGGGCAGGTATTGACGGATTCTTCGGCCATTGACAAGGGCGAGTTGGCCTTGGGAAAGAACGTGCTGGTGGCCTTTATGACATGGGAAGGGTATAACTACGAGGACGCCATTATCATTTCCGAAAGATTGGTTCGCGATGATGTTTATTCTTCAATTCACATAGAGGATTACATTATTGACGTAAGAGAAACCAAACTGGGCCCGGAAGAAGTTACCAATGATATTCCGAATATCGGAGAAGAAAAATTAAAAGATTTGGACGAAGAAGGCATTATTCGCATCGGCGCCAAGGTGTCGTCCGGAGATATTTTAGTGGGGAAAATCACTCCCAAGGGCGAAACGGAGCTATCGGCCGAGGAAAAACTTTTAAGGGCGATATTCGGAGAAAAGGCCAAGGATGTTCGCGATTCGTCCCTTTATTTGGAACACGGCGAACACGGCAAAGTCGTTGACGTTAAAATATTTTCCCGCAAAGACGGCGATAAGCTGGCCGCCGGCGTCATCAAGTCCATTCAGGTCTCGGTGGCCAATCTGCGCAAGGTTCAAGTGGGAGACAAATTGGCCGGCCGCCACGGAAACAAGGGAGTTGTTTCCATAATCGTTCCGGTGGAAGATATGCCGTATATGGAAGACGGCACGCCGATTGACGTGATTTTATCCCCTTTGGGAGTTGTATCGCGTATGAACTTGGGCCAGCTTTTGGAAACTCATTTGGGGCTTGCCGCGAAAAAATTGGGCTATAAAGTCGTTACCCCGCCCCTTAACGGCATACCGGAAAAGCGCATTAAGGAAGAGTTGAGGAAAGCGAAAATGCCGGAAAGCGGAAAAGTTGTTTTGTATAACGGTAAAACCGGCGAACGCTATGACAACGAAGTTACGGTCGGGTATAAGTACATACTAAAACTGAATCATATGGTTGAAGATAAGATTCACCAAAGGTCAATCGGTCCGTATTCTCTTATTACCCAACAGCCGCTTGGCGGCAAAGCCCAGTTCGGCGGACAGAGATTCGGAGAAATGGAAGTATGGGCGTTGGAAGCGTATGGCGCCGCCCATTCCTTGCAGGAGATTTTAACCATTAAGTCGGATGATGTTCCGGGAAGAAGCAAGGCGTATGAATCAATTATCAAAGGCGAACCGATAAAAAAGTTGAATATACCGGAATCGTTTAATGTTTTGGTGCGGGAATTGAAGGGCTTGGGCTTGGACGTGGAATTGTTGGGCGGAAAAGAAGAGGTTGACGAAGACGAAAAGAAAGACGGTGAAGACGAAAAAGAAGAGGAAAAAAAAGAGGAAGTTGAGAAAAAAGACAAATAGAAATTTTTAAATTTTTTAAATCCAAAGCTAAAACGCCAAATCAAAAATACAAACGCTTAAGTTTTTAACATTAAGTCGTTTGAACCTGATTTGTCGTTAGGATTTTGTCATTATAATTTTTTTAGAAATTATAATTTAGAAATTTATTTATTATGTTTAATCCCACAAGAATAACAGATTTTAACGCCATAAAACTCAAACTGGCTTCGCCTGATGAAATTTTATCATGGTCGCACGGCGAGGTTAAGCGTCCGGAAACCATTAATTACCGCACGCAAAAACCGGAAAAAGACGGTCTCTTTTGCGAGAAAATTTTCGGTCCGTCAAAAGATTGGGAATGTTATTGCGGCAAGTATAAAAAAATCCGCTATAAGGGCATCATTTGCGATAAGTGCGGAGTGGAAGTAACCCATTCCATGGTGCGCCGCGAGCGTATGGGGCATATTTCTTTGGAGAGTCCGACCACTCATATTTGGTTTTTGCGCGGAATTTCATCAAAAATCGGATTGATTTTGAATTTGTCCATGCATGCCTTGGAAAAAGTGGTTTATTTCGCCAGCTTTATCATTACCGATTTAAACGAGGAATTAAAAAACGCGACCATTAATCAAATTAAAGACGAATATAAGGCGAAGAGCAAGGCCATGGCCGCGGAGTTAAGCCGCCAAATAAGCGAAATAAAAAACAAAAAAGGAAAATTAACGCGAGAGGGAAGGGAAGCGAGCGAAGTTGAAGAAATTTTGGCCAAAGAAATAGACTCTTTAAAAAAGGCGCACAACGAAAAGAAAAACAGTTTGGATCAAGCGTTTGAGCAGGCGCAACGGGAGTTGAGGGATTTGAGGCCGATGGCCATAATTTCGGAAAACGAGTACCAAAATTTAAGCTTAAAGTACGGCCATATTTTTGAAGCGGGCATCGGAGCCGAGGCCATCAGAAAACTGCTGGAAAGAGTGGACGTGGATAAAACAATCAAGGACATTGAAAACGAATTGGAAACGGCGATTGATTCCAAGAAAGAAAAACTAACCAGGCGGCTGAAATTGTTTAAAAGTTTAAAAGCTAACGGAATAAGGCCGGAATGGATGATTTTAACCGTTATTCCGGTCATACCGCCGGATCTTAGGCCGATGGTCGCTTTGGATGGGGGCAGATTCGCCACTTCGGATTTAAACGACTTGTACCGCCGAGTAATTAACCGCAATAACCGGCTTAAACAGCTTATGGAACTAAACGCTCCGGAAGTTATTTGCCGCAATGAAAAAAGAATGCTGCAAGAGGCGGTTGACGCTTTGATTGACAATTCGGCGCGGCATTCAAAGACAGTGGCCGCTTCCACCGGACAAAAAAGGCAATTAAAATCATTGGCCGATTCGCTCAAAGGTAAGCAAGGGCGTTTTCGCCAGAACTTGCTCGGAAAAAGAATTGATTACTCCGGCAGAAGCGTCATCGTCGTTAACCCGAAACTAAAATTAAACCAATGCGGCCTGCCCAAAACAATGGCGCTGGAACTGTTTAAGCCGTTTATCATCAGCAAGCTTATCAGCCGAGAGATTGTCCATAATGTCAGAAGCGCTTCCCGCTTTATTGAACAGGGGGACACGCAAGTTTGGGATATTTTGGAAGATATAATCAAAGGCGCTTACGTTATGCTTAATCGCGCCCCCACTTTGCACCGCCTCGGCATACAGGCTTTTCAGCCGATTTTAATTGAAGGAAAGGCCATTCAAATCCATCCTTTGGTTTGTACCGCCTTTAACGCCGATTTTGACGGTGATCAAATGGCCGTGCACGTGCCTTTGACCGACGAGGCGGTTCAGGAAGCGAAAGACATTATGCTGTCTTCGCACAATTTGCTAAAGCCGGCCACCGGCGATCCGGTGGTGGCCCCCAGCCAAGACATTGTTTGGGGAGGGCATTATTTGACCAATTTGCCGGCCGGCGCCGGAACGGGAGGCGGCAACGGTAAAAACTTAAAATATTTTTCTTCTCCGCTTGAGGCGAAATTCGCCTATGGCGCGCGGAAAATCAAGCTTCATGATTTGATAAAAGTTCGGTTCAAAAAGCACGGGCTGATTGATACGACGGTTGGCAGGATAATTTTTAACGATATTTTGCCGGAAAAATTGCGGTATATCAACGAAGTTGTGGACAAGGGAGAATTAAAGCGCCTGGTAAAAGAATGTTTGCGGCTTTACGGGGAAGACACGACGGTGCGATTCGTTGATGAATTGAAAAATGAAAGCTTTAAATACATAACCCAGAGCGGCCTTTCATGGGGAATGAACGATTTGCCGGAATTCAGCGAAAAAGACGAACTAATCAAAGAGGCGAGCAGGCAGGTTGAAAGCATACAAGAACAATACGACGAGGGCTTATTGACCGAAAGCGAACGGTACGCCAAGGTTATTGAATTGTGGACGGAGGTAAAGGACAAGGTTACCAATATTTGCAAGGCGGGCTTGCCCAAAGACGGTCCGGTTTACTCAATGATTGAATCCGGCGCCCGCGGATCATGGACCCAGCTGACCCAGATTTTGGGAATGAAGGGATTGGTTACTTCGCCGTCCGGCGACATTATTGAATTGCCCGTAAGAGGAAATTTCAAGCGCGGGTTTGATGTTTTGGAATACTTTATTTCAACTCACGCGACAAGAAAAGGATTGTCGGACACGGCCCTCAGAACGGCTAACGCCGGTTATTTGACCAGACGCTTGGTTGACGTGGCCCAAGACGTGGTGGTGTTGTCCGAGGATTGCGGAACGGCGGAGGGGCTTGTCATCACGAAAAAAGAAAGCGAGGAAGCTGGATACGAAATAACAAAAAGAATAGTCGGGCGATTCTTGGCCGATGATTTAAAAAACGGCAAAGGCAAGGTTTTGGCCAAAAAAGGAGAGCTGGTTACCGAAGACTTGGCCGAAAAACTGAAAAAAGAGAATATAGAAGAGGTAAGCATCAGATCGGTCTTAAACTGCAAGTTAAACAGAGGCGTTTGCGTCAAGTGCTATGGTTATGATTTGGGGTATAATCAGCCGGTAAAAGTCGGTACGGCGGCCGGCATTATCGCCGCCCAATCAATCGGAGAGCCCGGCACGCAGTTGACGATGAGAACATTCCACACCGGAGGCGTTGCCGGCTCCGAAGACATCACTCAAGGGCTTCCCAGAGTTGAAGAAATATTTGAAGCTCGTCCGCCAAAGAAGAGGGCGTTTATCGCCGATGTTGACGGAGAAATCGCGATAGAAGAAGCTCAAAGAGTGATTTCGGACGGAACCGGAAAAATGGCCGTTGCCAATCCGCAAGCCAAAATATTAAAAATTTATTATGACGGCGCGGAATCGTCAAAATATTACTTTGATGAATTCGCCAAGGAAGCGCTAAAAGACAACGACGGAAAAGCGAAAAAAGGCAAACCGGAAGTTTTGGTTAAAACCGGCGATGAGGTTAAAAAAGGAGATGGCTTGTTTTCTTTGGGAGGAAAGACGCAGAAGGCCAAAAAAGCCGGCAAGGTTGAGGTGGGGAACAAGTATGTCAAAATAACGAGCAAGGCGAAAAAGGTGAGGGAGTATGTCGTGCCGAAAGGATTCGCCATCTTGGTTGAGAATGGCGACAAGGTTAAAAAGGGAGACCAGTTAACCGAAGGCAGTTTTGACTTGCAGCAGCTGTACGGCTTGCGGGGAAAACTGGAAACGCAGAAATACATCATTAAGGAAATTCAATACGTTTATTCCTCTCAAGGGCAGCCGTTAAACGATAAGCATATTGAGATTATCGCCAAGCAGATGTTTTCGCGCGTCTATATTCAAGACGCGGGAGAAACCGATCTTTTGTCCGGAGAAGTTGTTGAGAAGGCGGTTTTTGACAAAGCGAATGAAGAGGCGAGAAAGAATAACAAAAAAGAAGCTAAAGCGGAAAATTTGTTGATGGGCATAAGCAAGGCGTCGCTTACGACAGACAGCTTCTTATCGGCCTCCTCGTTCCAGGAAACCGCGCGCGTATTGATTGAAGCCGCGATTAACGGCAAAGTTGACCACTTGAAAGGACTTAAGGAAAATGTCATCATCGGCCGCTTGATTCCGGTTGGAACGGGGTATAAAGGGGAAAAGGATTAAGGACGGTTCAAGTTGAAAAATTTAATAATAAAAACGCTTCGGTTTTACCGAAGCGTTTTTTATGAAGTTCAAAACTCAAAACTCAAAGCTCAAAACCACAGCTCAAAACTTAAAACTAAATAGCCTTGAACTTTTAGTTGTAGTTTTGAACTTTGAGTTTTGAGTTTTGAACTATTTTAAACCATACTTCTCAATATTCCCGTCAGCTAATTTTTGTATATAGGCAATTTGCTTTTTTCCGCTTTTATTCTTAAAGAGATGCGCGAATCGGCCTTGCAGTTTAAGGTATTCATCCACTTTCGGACGCGGTTTCGGGACTTTTAGAACATTCGTCAGTTGTCCGTTTTCATACTCCAGGAGCGGGTAAAGTCCGGTTTGGGCGGCCAATTTTCCTATCCGCACCGCCTGCGCGGAACTTATTTTCCATCCCGGCACGCAGGGAGCCATAATTTGGATATATTTCGGACCCTTAAAGGTTAAGGCTTTTTTAACCTTGGCGGCAATATCATCCGGGAAGCCGGCGGTGCTTTGCGCCACGTAACGCAATCTGTGCGCCAAAGCGATGGCGATCATATCCTTTTTTCTTTGATGCGAGCCGATCGCGTCAATCGGGCAATCTTCATCCGCTCCGCCGAAACCGGACTTCGTTTTACTCATACATTTACCGGACGGAGTCGTGGTGGTGGACGCCGCCCAGGGGGTGGCGCCGGAGGCTTGTATGCCGGTATTGGAATACGCTTCGGTGTCGTAACAGATATAGAGAATATCATCGCCTCGCTCCCACATTCCGGAAATCAAGCCGAAGCCGATGTCAAAAGTTCCTCCGTCTCCGCCTTGGGCGACAACTTTAGGCGTGGAGACTAAGTCTCCAATTGGAGACTTAGTCTCTTTATATTTCAACGCCGCTTTTATTCCCGAGGCGACGGCGGACGCGTTTTCAAACAAGGAGTGTATCCACGGCATTCCCCACGAGCTCATAGGATAGGCGGTTGTCGTCACTTCAAGGCAGCCGGTGGCGTTGGCGATAATAGTGTTCGGTCCCAGCGCTTGGGCAACGGTTCTCGCGGCAATCATTTGTCCGCATCCGGCGCAAGCGGTATGGCCGGGGGATAATAGTTGTTTTGTTTTTACTTTAGACATTGTTGGCTTCATAGGCATAATTTTTCTTGTCAGTTTGTAATAAATAATTCAAAAATCAAAAATCAAAATGACAGTGTAAAATTTAAAATGAATTTATTTAAAATTTGTTAAAATCTCTAATACCCTAGCTCCATATGTTATGTCGCTTAAGTTTAAAAATATTTTTACATTTTAATTTACCGCCACTACTTTCCTTAATTCCTCCGCGTTTTTCAGCTTGTTAAATTGCCCCGCGAATCTCGACGCGTCCAGTATTTCAATCAATAGCGGTTTGCCTGATTTGGACAAATGAATTATAAAATTGCCGAACTCCCGCGCGTGGCTGATTTTCCCTCGCGCGATTTCCCATGATATTATATTGGCTTCGGGGTCGTAATACATAAAATAAAAATCAAAATGTAAAAATCAAAAATCAAAATAACAATGTAAAATTTTAAAATTAATTTTAGAGAATATTGCAATTGGATTACCTGTTTTACTTAAATAATGCGGCTCATACGGTAAGATATATTAAAATATTTTAAACCGATAAAATAATTTTGCATTTTTAATTGTCATTTTCCATTTTGATTTTTGATTTTTCCATTATTTTACAGGAAAAAAGGTTATAATTTTTATAATTTCATTTTCTATTATATAAACCACCTTCACTCCATCCTTCCGCGCCGCCAAGTATTTGCCTTTTTTCTCCAGTTTGTCGGGCAGCTTCACGGCATCTTCCACTTGTTCGCGCGTAAAATAAACCTTGTGTTTATTCAGTATATCAAATTTTTTTTCCGCGTATTTGGTGAAGTAAATCATATCGTTTTATCACCATTTATTAAAGGGGGCCGGGGGATTTTAATTAAAAATTGTAAGTATTATCGGTTCGGCGTTCAATCGTTAAGAGTCGTTTATTTCCGTCTTTATCAATTTTATATATAATTCTTATTTTTCCTTTTTTTATCCGGTAAATACCGCTATGCCCTTTTAATTTTTTAATGTCAAAATCGGAAAGAGAGTTTTTTTTCAATTTTATAAGAATTATTTTAATTCTTTTTTTCTCTTCAGCAGTCAATTTTTTCAGGGCCTTTGATATTTTGTCCATATTAATAATTCGCAAGTTAGCGAGTACTCGGGATCCACGAAGTGAATAATTTACAGGCGGGACAGCACTTCATCAATATCAACTCCTCCTTTTTTTATTTTAGTAAAATCAATTACTTCTTCCCATCGGCTTTCTTCGTCCACCGGAGAAATTTTAAACAGCGGTTTTGACTGTTTAAAAACAATGAAAGTTTGTCCTTGCGCGATTTTTTTGGCGTAATCGCTCATATTTTCCCTTAAATTTTTTAAGTTAATAATATTTTCCATATATTTTTAAGATTAATTAATTTTAACTAAAGTTTAACTAAAGATTAACTAAAGATTAACTTTTTGTCAACTTTGACGGCTCCACGCTTTGCGCTATGGCTCCACGCGCAGCATGGATCCGTCGTGAGTTTTATAATTTTAAATAACAAACAGGGTTATTGGCATTTATCAATTTCTTCACATTTTACGCCAAGAAGGAATTCATATCCATCGTCGCAATCATCTTGAGAAGAGACATAGTCGCAATTATATCCGAAAAGTCCGGGCTTGATGCAGCATCCGGGCCCGGATCCTTTTAAGTCCACCACCGTTTCTTTGTTAACGCAAGCGCTTCCGTCGGCGCTTGCCACTTTACCGTCGTTGAAGACTCCCACGTCTTCCGGGCAGTCCGTGTCTGTTGAATTCATCGCTTTTCCGTTATTTAGTTCACAGCATCCATTTTTTAGTTCCGTTACCGTCGCCACTTTTATCGGCTTAAATCGCACCAGCGCCGGATTAACCGTCCATAAAATCATATACGAAGTTAAAGCGATAATCAGGCCGGTCAGGGACGCGCCTATCCACGCCTTGGCTTCGCCGATTCTGGTCTGGTTTCCGCCGGCCGTGAGCCAGACGATTCCGCCGATCATCAACACAACCGCGGCCAAAATGCCGACAACGCCGATGGCGTATTTATAGATGGCCTTAATGTATTCGCCAATCGTGGTTGATTCAATTATATACCCGTCTTCTTTACTGCCCTTAAGCCCTTTTTCCAAGCCGGGAACTTCAATTTGAGGTTTAAATTTCACATCAGCCGCTTGCGCGGGAACGGACAATAAGACTATTAGACCTATCATTTGGAGGATGAAGATTGTTAAGAATGTTGATACTATAATTTTAGGGATTTTTTTCATAGATTTAGGATTTACGAATTATGATTTAAGAATTTTTTTAAAGCCCTTGACGGCTCCACGCGAAGCATGGAGCCGTCGGGGTGATATCCCTTTTGCCATGCTTTAATATCAGTAAATGATTTTATTTTTCCATTATTCATAAATCATAAATCTTAATTCATAAATCTTTCTATTTCCCGATAAATTTCACCCCACCATCCCCTTTCTTAACTTCCCTAACAATTCCCCCAATCATTTCCTTCGTAATATCCCGTCCTCCCAATCCGACTATAAAGCTTTGGATTTTAGCCTTGATTTTCCCCTGCATTGCCGATTTAATGTCGGAAGCCAACGGCCCGATATGCCCCAGCGATATGGATTTGTCCAAAACGGCCACGTATTTGGCCTTTTTTAAAATATTGAAAATCGCGTCTTCGGGGAACGGGCGGTAAGTCTTTATTTTTAGCGCGCCGACGCCTTTTGTTTTATCCGCCACTTCCTTTATCGTTCCGATAACCGAGCCCATCGCCACTAAGATGATTTTAGGCTTTTTGGGGCCGTAGTATTCAACTAAGCCGTTATTTTCCGCTCCGAAGTCCGACATCGGGCACCCGATGTCGGACTTCATTGTTTTTATTGTTTTTCTATATTTAATATACTCTTTGTTAATTAAATTGAGACTGGACATCAGGTCATTATGCAGGTCTTGGCGGATTTCCATATAATGCTGGGGTCGGGCGAAGGCGCCGAGGGTAACCGGATTGGCCGGGTCCAAATATTGTCCCTTTTTAGGTTTATAATCCGGCAGGTATTTTTTGATTTGCGCTCTGGTGGGAATAATAACCGGTTCGTAAGAATGCGTTAAAACAAAGCCGTCAATATTGACCATAACCGGCAGATTCGTTTGCTCGGCGATTTTGTAGGCCATAATATGCTGGTCAACCGCTTCTTGATGGTTTTCGGCGAACATTTGTATCCAGCCGGCGTCGCGGATGGTCATCGCGTCTTGCTGGTCGTTCCAAATCGTAATCGGCGCGGAAACGCCGCGGTTGGCGCAGGTCACCACGATCGGCAAGCGCATACCGGCGATATTAAACAATACCTCCGCCATTAAAAGCAGTCCTTGCGAACTGGTCGCGGTATAGACGCGCGCGCCGGCGGCGCTCGCTCCCTCCACAATAGAGGCCGCCGCGAATTCGCTTTCCGCCCGCGCGTATTCGTAATCGGCGTCTCCGTCCGCCTTGAATTTGGCCAAGTCCTCCACGATATGGGTTTGCGGGGTGATCGGGTAGGCGGAAATGACAGCCGGCCCAATGTTGTTAATGGTTAAAGCTATCGCCCTGGAACCCTCAAGGATTTGTTGATTTTTGTTATTCATAAAATAATTTAAAAATTAAATATCAAAAATCAAAATGACAATTTAAAGTGTAAAATTTTTAAAGTTTAATAATTTTAAATTTTGCATTGTCATTTTGATTTTTGATTTTTACATTTTAATTTAATTATTTTTTATCCAGTTCCATAACAATCGCCTTAACCGGGCATTCGGCGGCGCAAACGCCGCAACCCTTGCAGTAGTTATAGTCGGTTTTCGGTTTCAGCTGTTCGTATTTTGCGATTTTTTTCATTTCAATACAACCTTCCGGGCAGACTTTGGCGCAAGTGCCGCAACTTATGCATTTGTCTAAATCGGTTTTTGGCTTAAATGTTCGCCAACCGCCGGTTTTGTTGTTGCGGGTTGATCCCGGCTTGGCCGTGATATTTATTTTCATAAGTAAAATTTGTATTCTACCGGCCTTCAGGCCAGGGTTCGGGCGGCTTTAGCCGCTGTTCGGCAGGTTAAAACCTGGCGAAGGCGAGCTAAAGATCGGTAGAGGTTTATATAATGTTAAAGCTCGGCGGAAGATTTGTATGCTACCTCCACCGCTTCAATATTTTTATTGATTATTTTGTCGCCCTTTTCCTTGAATTTTTCTTTAATGGCAAGTTTTAACGAATTTAAACTCACTAATCCGGTGGCGCGGGCGAAAGCCCCCAAAATAGTGGTGTTAACTATATTTTTTCCGATTTTGTCCAAGGCGATTTTGGTGGCGTCAATCACGAAGATGTTTTCTTTCGGCAAGTCAATATTCAATTTATCTTTTTCCTTGGCTGAATTGACTATGGCTATTGTTTTTTTACTGGTTCCCCTTGCCACATCCGTCACTCCAAGCAAGGTGGAGTCTTGCACGATTAAAATATCTGGCGCGTGAACTTGTTCGCGCGTTCTGATAAATTTGTCGTCAATGCGGGCGTAAGATTCAATCGGGGCGCCGGTTCTTTCCACGCCGAAAAAGGGGAACGCTTGCGATACTTTCCCGTCGTAAAAAGCGGCGATGGCGATTAGCTCGGCGGCGGTGACGACTCCTTGCCCGCCCCGGCCGTGTACTCTTATTTGATACATAATTTTATAGTAAAACTCAAAGCTCAAAACTCAAAACTCAAAACCGCAATTTAAATCTTAAAATCGCATAGTTCTTAGTTTTTAACTGTAGCTTTGCGTTTTGAGCTTTGCATTTTGAGTTTTTTGTCATTTTAATAATTCGTTTATAATATTTTCCCAAACACTAAGCGGGACATCTCCTTCTATTTTAACGCCGTTGACAAACCATGTCGGCGTTCCTCTTACTCCGAGATCTTCTCCGTCTGAAAAATTTTTTTGAATTTGTTTAATGTATTTTTGGCTCTTTAAGCAGTCGGCGAATCTGGCCGTGTCCGCGCCGATTTGATTTGCCGTTTCAATGAGTTCGTCCGCGCCGCTTACGCCTTGGTTTTGGAACAGCTTGTCATACATCGGCCAAAACAGCCCTTGTTCTCCGGCGCAGCGGCCGGCCAGCGACAATTCCAAGGAATTTTCCTGCAAGGGCATATCCCTGAATATTATTTTAACATTATTTTTGTACTTTGTCCCGATTTCCCGTATCTTCGGAAACGATTTCTTGGTATGGTGGCAGGCGAAATCGCCGAATTCAACAATGGTTATCTCGGGGTTTGCCGCGCCTATCCAGTAGTTGTCCGCGCCTTCAATTTTCGCGCGCGTTTGTTTGTCTATTTTATTATAATCTATTGATATTTTTTCCGGCGGGCTTAATCGGTTGTCGTTTATGCGTTTGGCGGCGCGGTAAACATAAAAACCGGAAGCGGTTAAAACTATCAAAAATATCGTTAGAACCGTAATCAATATTATTCCCCACCATTTTTTATACCAATGTTTTTTCATTATTGTTTATTGACTGGATTGATGATAAAATTATAATACGAACATACGAATTCTGCGCGAATTCCACGAATTTGCGAATGCCGGAATAAGTTAATTCGCGGATTCGCATTATGTTAATTATATCATCTTTCTATGAATAAACAAAATTTGAACGAACGACAGGAGGAAATAGAGAAGAGATATGAAAAAAGGCGGAATAAAAAACGGAAAAAAATGAAAGTAAGCGGCGCCAAAGTAAAGGAGCTGCGGAGAATAATAGGAGAAAACAGGGGTTAAGTGGTTTGTTTATATTTTCGGAAGCAGTTTTTTGATTGTTTCCAATTTGGAGATTTTTGAAAATTGTTTTATTTTGTTGCGGGCTTTCTGGGTTTTAACGAATTTAAGCCAGTCGCGATTGGGGTATTTGCGGTTTTTGTCGGTAATAATTTCAACCACTTCGCCGCTTTTCAGTTTCGCGTCCAGAGTTGATATTTTATCGTTGATTAAGGCGCGCGAACACTGGTTGCCGATGTCGGTGTGCACGGCGTAAGCGAAATCAACCGGAGTGGCGCCTTCGGGCAAATCATAAACATCGCCTTTGGGAGAAAACACGAAAATGCGGTCGTGAAAAACGTCAAACTTAACCCGCTTGATAAAGTCATGCGAGTTTTTCGCGTTAAGCTGCAGGTCCATAATTTCCTTGACCCAGCGCGGTTGTTTTGATTTGTGTTTTTCATAGCTCCCTCCTTCTTCCTTATAATACCAATGGGCGGCAATACCGTATAAGGCTTCTTGGTTCATTTCTTCGGTTCTGATTTGGAACTCCGTCGCTTTGCCGTTCGGACCATAGACGGTGGTATGCAAAGAACGGTAGCCGTTCGGCTTCGGCAAGGCGATATAATCCTTAAATCTGTTCGGCTTGGGCTTCCAAAGCGTGTGGATTATGCCAAGCGTTTTATAGCAATCGGGTATGCTTTTTACGACAACGCGCAAGGCGAACACATCGTAAATTTCGTCAAATTTCCTGTCTTTTGCCTGCATTTTTTTGTAAATACTGTATAAGTGCTTGAATCGGCCGGTTATCGTGTGTTCTATGCCTTCTTTTTTCAGTTCCTTGCTTAAGATATTTTTTATTCCTTGAATATATTGATTGCGTTCAACTTTTTTTTCCACTTCGTATTTATATTCTATTTTTTTAAAATCATCCGGATAAAGATATTTAAAACACAAGTCCTCCATTTGCCACTTAAAGCGCCAGATACCGAGAAGGCCGGCAATGGGAGCGTAGATGTCCAGCGTTTCCCTGGCTATTCTTTGCTGTTTTTCCGGGGGGAGGGCGTCAAGCGTTCTTAAATTATGCAGTCGGTCCGCGAATTTAATAAGAATCACCCTTAAGTCGTTGGCCATGGCCAGAAACATTTTTTTTAAAGATTCCACGTACCTTTCCACTCCGCGGTATTTGATTTTGCTTAGTTTGGTTATTCCCTTGACCAAGCCGGCCACCTCCTTGCCGAAGTTTTTTTCTATATCCGCGAGCGTGTATTTCGTGTCTTCGGGAACATCATGAAGAAGACCCGCTATTATAGTGTTTAAATCGGTTTTTATTTGCGCCAAAGTGAAGGCGGTATGCAGCGAGTGCTGTATGTACGGTTCTCCGTTCTGCCTTTTTTGTCCCTTATGCGCCTTTTGCGCGAAGTCATAGGCCAGCCTTAACAAGTCCAAATCCGCTTTTGGGTTGTTTTTTTTCACTTTATTTATGATTTGGTCAATAGTCATAGAATCTATGGCCGCTTAACTCGCAAACTCCGTATCGCCGAATTTGATGGCTTGGTTTTATTTATGGTATAATATCATTAAATAGCAAAACTGTGGATTAGTCAATGTAAATTTAAAAATTAAATATCAAAATGGAAAATGACAATTAAAAACGCAAAATTATTTTACCGGTCCTTAGCGCGTTTAATATAGCTTATCTATAAGCTTATCAGAAGCGCCGGCAATCCGATTATGTAATATTTTCTAAAATTAATTTTAAATTTTACACTGTCATTTTGATTTTTGCTATTTACATTTTAATTTTAATGCTAAAAATTCAATGCTAAAAAAAACAAAAAATTTAATTGTCATATTTTTCGTGTTGACAGCCATGTCCGTCGCGGTTAATTTCGCTTTGGCGCAAGGCGCGGACAATTTGCTCTGGGGCGGGACGCAGAACGAAGTCGGCAACACCATAGGGTTGGGAAGCGAAGATCCGCGAATATTGGCGGCCAAAATAATCAGAGTGTTTATCGGTTTCTTGGGTATTATCGCTGTCGGCCTGATAATGTATGCCGGATTTCTTTGGATGACTTCGGGGGGCGAAGAATCGCGAATAACAAAAGCCAAGCAAGTTTTAAGAAACGCGGTTATCGGGCTGGCCATTATTTTGTTGTCGTTCGGCATCGTTACGTTTATTTTAAGCAAGTTTTTGGGAGCGACCAGAGTCGGCGGTCCGGGGCCGGGAGCCGGTCCGCCCGACGCGGGCACGGGGCTCGGCGCCTTGGGGAGTTGCACGGTTGAGAGCGTTTATCCGGAGCCGAACCAGGAAGAAGTCCCGAGAAACACCGCCATTATCATTACTTTTAAGGAAGAGGTTGACCCGACAACTCTTTGCGATGACGCGGGCGGCAACAATAACGGCGTTTGCGATGCCGGAGAATATATAATTCCGGAAAATGTCAGAATTTACAAGACCGCGGCCGGCGACGCTTGCGGCCCCCCTTGCGACGGAAACGTTCTTGAAGTGAATGTGGCCACCAATGACAATAAAACTTTTGTCTTTATTCCGACTGAATATTTGGGTTCGCCGTCGGAGCATATTTGGTATACGGTTCATTTAACCAATGAAATAGAAAAAAGAGATAAGAGCGGCGCGAATAACGGCATTTTCTCCACTTGTTCGGCCGACTATATGGAGTGGCAGTTTAAAGTCAGCAATAAAGTGGACCTGACTCCGCCGCAAGTTAAAGAAGGCGGCGTTTTCCCCGTGCCCGACAACGAGCAAGACGAAGTTGGCGCGATAACCGACGCCGTGGCGGCAAGCGGCGTCATAAGAGTGGTTGGCCAGCCGAACGTTTATGTTCCCGCCGTTGTCGCGAGCGTTGGCAAAAATCCGTCGGGAGCCGATTGGAACGACGCCGAGGCGGTTGCCGACAGCGGCAATCAAGAGAGCGGAATTTTAACGGTTACGATTTTATCGGACGGTTCAACCGCGCAATTAAGCAAAGGAAGCGTGTTGCTCGGTTCCGCCGCGTTTAACGGATCGTCCGTAACTTTCCCGGGTTATTTTACCTTAACCGTTGCCGGCGACGGCGCTTACGGCGCCGGCAATTCTTGGAATGTTGACATCACCGCCGAGCAAAAAGCGGACACATTGACCGCGGGCGATATAACCTATGTTTTCGGAGAGGACATCGCCATTGGCGGAACCACGGCCGCGACCGCGTCCAATATTACCGGCGTTTTGGTTAAAAATCCTCTTCTTGGCAGTTTTGTCACCTCCGGAAGCTCAATTTTCGTGACCGCCAAAGTCGCCGGCAGCTCCGGAAACAATATTGTGTTGGCGACCAGCAATACGGACGCCATTGACATAACGCCCATGTCCGGCGGAACTGACAGGGAAGTGACGACCATCGTAAACGACAAGAAGGATCAGCCGAGAAACTCCGTTATACAAATCAACTTTAATGAAGCCGTAAATCCTTTGACGGTTTCGGGCGACGCCGAGAGTTTGCAGGATTATATAGCCGTAAAATGCGTAAGCGGCGATTGTACGGGTTCGGAATTTTTTGACTGCGGTTCGGATGTCTGCGTTCGCGGCAGCTTTACGGTTTCCAACAATTATAAAACGGTTGAGTTTGTCTCCGACAACCAATGCGGAGTAAACGGGTGCGGAGAAAAGATTTACTGCCTGCCGGAGAACGCCAATTTAAAAGTGGATATGGTCGCCGCTCGGCTGGACGTATGCGCCGGCGACAGCGATTGCGCTTATAAGACGCCGTACAATAATTGCGCGAGTGTCGGAACCTCCTACGCTTGCCAAAACTCAGACGGCGTAAATTATCCTCTCGCGAATTATCCGTTGGAAGGAATTGCCGATACCGCCTCCAACTCATTGGACGGCAACAGAAACGGAGAAGCCGACGCTCCCGTGTCGTTTTATAATGAAAATACCGGAGGGCCGGGAGGGGATAATTTTCGGTGGTCGTTTTATATTAGCGACGCGATAGATTTGGCTCCGCCGAAAATCAATCTTATTTCACCGGAACATAATTATTCGGGGGTTTCTCTTAACGAGCCGGTATTGGTTTCTTTCAGCAAGGTGATGATGTCGGACAGTTTGAAAACCGGCAGCAAGACGGTGTCCAACGGCGACAATAAGGTTGAGCATAAATTGATAAATATCAGAAATTTCAACAACAAACCGATCGGCTATTGGATTACCAAAGAAAACGTTGATACGCCCCCTTTGGACGGATACCCTGATTATACGGTGGCGCGGATTAACCATTCAATGCTTTCCGACGCGACCAGTTATCGTTCGCAAGTCGGTTCCGGCGTTAAAGACATATACCAAAACTGTTTTAAGCCGAGCGCCGGACCGAATTGCGCGGCCACGGAAGCTTTTCCTTCTTGTTGCGGAGAGGTGTTGACGGCCGGGAGCGAATGCCCATAAAAATGTAAAAACCAAAAAGCAAAATGGAAAATGACAATGCGGAATTTAAAATTATTAAACTGTATAAATTTTATACTTTAAATTGTCATTTTGATTTTTGATTTTTAAATTTTGATTTAATTAAAATGTTGAAAAAAACAAAAAATTTAATAATCATATTTTTCGTGTTAACAGCCATGTCCGCCGCGGTTAATTTCGCTTTGGCGCAAAGCGCCGATAATCTGCTTTGGGGCGGGACGCAGAATGAAATCGGCAATACCATAGGTCTGGGAAGCGAAGATCCGCGGATATTGGCGGCCAATATTATCAGAGTGGCCTTGGGCTTTTTGGGTATTATCGCTTTGGGACTGACGATATACGCCGGCTGGCTTTGGATGTCCGCCGCCGGCAATATGGAAAAAATCGACAAAGCCAGAAAAGTGTTGTCCGGCGCCATAATCGGATTATTGATAATTTTGCTTTCTTTCGGCGCCACCACATTTGTCCTGAATAAATTATTGACCGCTACCGGCGGGTTATGCGAGAATGGCGCGGTCAAGACTTGCGGCTGCGCCAATCTGGGAACGCAAACCTGCGTAAACGAATCATGGACCGATTGCAGCTACACTTGCGACGCGACCGAAGTGTGTTGTTCTTTCGGGTGCGCCGATTCTTGCGATTTTCCTCCGGAATTTAACGTTAGCTCCACCTCCCCCAACGACGGCGATGTCAACGTGATCAGAAACATAAAAATCAGGTATTCTTTTAATTTGTATGTCGGCGATACCAATTTTATTGATGACACGAATTTTACCGTAACAAACGGGGACGGGGATCCTATTCCCGGGACCAGGGAAGTTGACGGAAAACGAATCATATTTACGCCGGACGGAGATTGCGGAAGCAATTTGTGCGGAGCAACCAATTGTTTCAACGCCGGAGAGCAAGTAACGGTCACGGCGGTTGACGGTCCGGCCGGCATTTTAAGCGTGGGCGACATTCAGCTGTCTTGCCCCGGCTCGGGAACGGATTGCTCCATCACGTTTAATGTGGGAGATTTGATTGATTGCGAAGACCCCACGGTAAATCTCGGCCTCGGGCAAATATGCGCCGTTCCCGACAATGAATTACTGGCGAACGGCGCCGATGATAGCGGCGTGGACAGCATAGAGTTTTCGGCTGACGGCGCGAGCATTGACACCGTCGTCAATTCCGACGGCGACTCGCCGTTTAGCGCCAATACTTTATGGGACGCGAGCGGTTACGCTCCGGGAGACGCGGTAACGATAACCGCCACCGCTTATGATATTGACAGCCGCAGCGCGGGCGACAACAAAACGATTACCGTTAAGGCGGCGCATTGCTGTAACGGGGTCCAAGACACGGCCGACGGAGAAGAGGGCGTTGACTGCGGAGGTGAATGCGGGGCCTGTGAAGGATCGGCGTGCGCCATTGACGCGGAAAATATGCCGGCGACAAGCTGCAGCGACGATCTGTGCGCTTCCGGATTTTGTTCTTCCGCCGGCTCCGATCTTGACGCTTGTTCCGCGAGCGGATACGGCGCGGACGTGTCAAGTTGCTGCCTTTGCCAAAACGCTCCGATTATTGATTGGGTTGAACCTTCGGGCGGATTTTGCGACGACGACAATAACGTGCCGTGCCGAGACGACAGCGACTGCGGAACCACTTGCGACACCGGCACTCCCAACGGAGCGAGCGGCAATTTAGTGACTATTGGCGGGCGATATTTTAACGATATTCAAGGAAGCGGTTCGGTGGTGTTTAACGATGGCGTAAATGAGTTTACCGCCAGTTTGGCGGATACCGTAAACGAGAATTGTTCCGGTAGCTGGAGCGACAACCAAATAGTCGTTGTCGTTCCCGACGGTTTAAGTCTCGGACCGGGAACAACGATTACGGTTACGGCCGATAACGGATTTTCAGACAGCACGCGGAGCGCGGACGGACGGGGACCGGATTTTGATTTTGTTGTTAACGGCATTGAACGCCCGGGGATTTGCCTGTTGGACCCGGACGCCGGCGCAATGAACGATACCGTCACTTATTACGGCATAGGCTTAAACGGCGCCACGGCGAAATTTGGCAGCGCCGTTGACAATATCAACGCTTTAAACTCGGTATTTAACGGCGATACGGAGGGAACGGCCGATGTGCCGAATATGCAAACGGGAAAAACCACCGCCTTTACGGCGATTAAACAAAACAATATAGACGTGAACAGTAATTTTTTGCGGTTCACGAAGAAGCCGGAACCGAAAACCGGCCCGCAAATCACTTCTTTTAGCCCGATTAAAGGAAGTCAGGGCCAATACGTGACTATTTACGGCAGCGGATTCGGCAATGCCACCAAGGATCAAATAGGAACGACTCACCGTGTTTATTTTGACGATAATCTTGGCGACGCCGTTGACGGCGTGGAGGCGAGTTATGACTTTCCGGATATTTGCGGCGACAGCCTGTGGTCTGATAATCAAATTATAGTCAAGGCGCCGCCGGGGTTGGTTAATTTGACCGATTATTACATAGTCATAGATGTTCAAGGATGGGATGGGCCGATTGATTCAAGCGGAATTATTCCCACGGCAACCGTTGACAATACTTTTAAATACGATGAAAGCTTGTCCCTTAAACCGAGTTTATGCAAAATTCAGCCCACGGTGGGGCTTAACAACAGCGACATATCTTTATGGGGAGAATATTTCGGGGAGCAAGCCACCGGTTTGGTCAGGTTTCATTTGAATAACGACCAAAGCGGAACGGCGATAACTTATTGGGGCCCCGATGGCGACGCGCAAAGAATAGACACGACCGTTCACAATAACGCGGTCAGCGGTCCGGTAAGAGTCGCGCAAAGCGGTGATGAGGGAAACGGAATCAATTTTACGGTGGGCTTGTGCACCGAGCAAGACAATTCTGATGACGCCTGCGGAGCGCAAATATGCTGTCCGCCCGGAACCTACAAGGAGGGAAGATGCGAAGCGACGACGGACGATTGCTATGTGGATATTTCCAGTTCGGTTTACGAGTGGGATTTCAGCACGGACGCGGGAGGCAATGTCGGCGATAGCTGCGACTTGAATGATTCCACTTCTTTATGCGAAGACGACGGCAGCTGCGGACAGGGATTGATCTGCGATCCAGGCACATGCACCTGTCAGGCGCCGAGCACATGCTCCGGCTATAATTTAAACCAATGCCAAGATACTGAATTTTGCCCCAACTCTCCCGGCCGATGTTCGCCTTACCCCGGGGGAGAAACCGTGGATATGGGCGGATGTTCGGACGCTGATTGCGACGGCGTGGGCGCGTGCGCCGCTCCTTCCTGCGCTTATAATCTCAATTTAAACAAATGCGTTGACAATACGCAGGGGGGTTGCAGCCTGAACTCAACCGCTCAAGATATTTTTGGAAAAACCGTTGTTAAATATTGTTCCGAATACAATGACGGCTTGAATACTTATAATGTTTGGCATATCAATACCGGCGCTTCGTGTCCGGACGGATGGATAAGGGCTTCCGGCGATAAGTGCGTTGATTCCGTTACCGCCGATACCTGCAGTCTTTGCGACAGCGGCTTTGTTTGTTTTGACGATAACGACGGCGACGGGGAGGGGGTTTGCGGAGTGGATCAGGACATTTGTCTGGCCGGATCGGTATGCAACACATTGTCCGAAAGATGCGAGATGACCGACGAAGCTTCTTGCGAATGTTGTTGTGAAATAGGCCAGGACGCGCGCGATTGCTGCACCGGCTTGGTTTGCGCGGGGACATGCGGCAGCGATACCACGGATGACGGATCGGGTTTCGGCGAATGTTCCGGATGCAGGATTGAAGTGGGAGGGGTGCCGGACCAAGCTTTGAGCGACGCGGCGTGCAACTGCGAAGGCACAAGCGGAAAATATTGCGAATTGAATGACGCCGATTATCCGGCCGGCGTGTGCCGAGACAAGATCTCGGACTGCCTTCCTCCCAATGAATTGTGCGACGACTCTTCGTGTTGTCCGACCGCTTGCGAAGGCCCTCCCGGCAACACTTTTTGCCCGACCGTTTGCGGCCCGGAAGAAGAGGAATGCGGAACGGTTTGCTGCTCAACGGCATCAGGGGGGTGCTTGGACGCCGACGCCAGTTTATGCGCGAATTGCGCTCCGGAGGAGTATTTATGCGACGATAACGTATGCTGCGACGTGGGCTGCGAAGGAGACGCCGGCGAAACTTATTGCCCCGCCGGCCCGAAAATTGAAACCGTTTCTCCGGACAACGGAGCCGCGAATGTTTGCCGAAACTCTTTGGTTACCGTTGATTTTAACCAGAAAATGGACGTATCAAGTTTTAACGGCAATGTGATTATGGTGGGCAATTACGGAGAGCGGCTATGTCCGCCGGGCACCGAATATTTAACCGTTAACAACAAGGGAGTGGCCGATAAAGCGTGGATGGGAATTAAAAGAATTATAGCGAAAATATTGTCTCCGATATTTCCCGGCGCAAGAGCTTTGTCGGACAATTTCTGCGCCATTTCCGGAACGGTAAGCAGCGTTCAGAATTCCGACGGCAACACCACTTTGACTTTTTCTCCCAAAAATTTATTGGACGCCAAAACCGCGTATTATGTGATTATCAAAGGCGACAACAACTTGGATGACGATAATAACGAGGGGGTTTTAAATTATAGAGGAATCGGCATGGCGGATGATTGGCGCGATATTAACGGCACGAACCTCACTGTTAGCGAGGGCGGGACGGTGGATTTAATTGACAGAACCTTTAACGGAAAAGAATATTATGGATACGTTTGGTCGTTTACCACCATAGATGAACAGTCGCCGAACAGCGGAATTTGCAAAATAGACCACGTGAACATTACGCCCGATTCATATTTGTTTAAAACCACAAAGGATGACATAAAGGAGAATGACGCCAATTCGGGAGATGACAGCTTTGACACGATAAAAGACAGAGACAAGGTGTTTGCCGCTTGGGCGGTTTCCGCCGACGGACAAAGCTTGTCCGAGGTTGCCGGAGTTTACGAATGGGATTGGCTTTGGAACTCAAACAATGACGCGGTCGTGGATCTTGACCCGGATAGTCCGTTTTCGGCGGATAATTACGAACAATTATACGAGGCTCAACAGGGCATTACCGACAACAAGGCGGTAATATCGGCTACGGCGGATGTTTCAGGCAGCGCCGAAGACGGAGAAGAGAAATATACAGGCAAAGCCAACGCGTGGGTGTTTATTTGCGAGAACCCTTGGCCGCCGGTTACCACTAATGGATTGTGGGAGCCGTGGGGAGATTATTTTGTTTGCAGTGACGGCAGCGGCAGATGCCCGTCAACCGCGAATTTGGGCGATGCTTGCGGAGCCTCCGGAAATTGCGTGGAAAACTGCACGATAC
>JALUVW010000076.1 GCA_027020105.1 Candidatus Falkowiibacteriota bacterium | reverse complement strand
ATCGGGCGCAAGCGGCGCGAAAATAAAGAAGAAACGCTCAAACTTCTCGGTTGCCTCAGAGAGGCGCGGCGACATCAATCTCCGGACGAACAGCCTCTATCCAAGTCGCGCCGGCGTTAAATATAAACTCCTCTCCGTTCTTTTCGTAAAAACGAACTCGGCTCGCGTCCGTTTTTTTGCGCCATTCCCCTTTTTCGCATTTGCCGTCAAGGCAGACAAGCGCCTCCCCTTCTCCGATATAATCCATTTTTAACCTTAACTTTTCATCAACAACGCGCGCTTTCACGTACATTACGGCGACATTTTTCGCTCTGATATTTTCGCCGTTCGCGTCTTTATGGGCCTGGCCGCCCATATAACGGACATAATCGTTGTTTCGCGGGTCATATTTCCATTTTACCGCGAATTCCGGCAATTCAAAGCCAATCGTTATTTCTCCGGCGGAGCCGGATTCCGAAACTTCCGAACTCGGCTCTTCGCGGCCTCCGTCGCCTCCCTTAAACCGCCAGCTTAAAAATTTCCCTTGTTTCCGTTGTTTAAGATTAAGGTATTCGTTTAATTTTTCGCTTGAAGTGAAAAGGTTGTGCGGAGCGCGCGCTGATTTGTCGCGCCAAAAATATTTTTCGTTGTAAAACTCGTTAAGATCAAAGATATTCTCTTTGGCGATTTGCGCCAACGCTTCCGGACTGCCGCCGCTATGCGCGAAAAGAGCGGACAGTCCGCGCGCCCAACCGACAAAATACGGGCGAGCGCTCCTTACGGGACCTATTTTATCCAAGTTTTCGCCGCCGGAAAAAACCGCCAAAAACCTGGTGATGCCGCCTTCCGCTTCGGCTTCGTAAACCAAATTCGCTCGCGACAATCCGAATTGCGGACGCGCGTCCGGATGATTCTCTATGATCACGGCCGAAGGGTACGGGTTTTCCTTTCCCGGGCTTACGTAAACCCCGTCAATATATCTGCGGACGCATCCGGAGCATTCTTTTTTTTCCGTCCGTTCGCTTATTTTGCCGCTTGAACCGGCGTCCATCTTGCCGTGGATGACGGATCCGTGCATTAAAGCCGCGCGCGCCAAAACCGCGATCAAAACGGCCAACGCAAAAATGGCCGATAACCACAGCCATTTTACGCGCCCGCTTTTGTCTCCATTGTTTTGTTTCATTGTTTTAAATCTTTTTGGGTAATATTGATTTATTGCCGTTCCGCGACTTGGTTCGGGCGGCGACAACTTATTTATCGCCCTCTTCCTTGTCTTTGGCGTCGGCGTCTTTTTCATCCTTCTTCTCTCCCTCGTCTTCTTTCTTTTCTTTTTCCTCACCCTCTTCTTCCTCTTCCGGTCTCTCCTCTTCTTTTGCCGGCTCCGCGACGCTGACCACCGTTTCATTGGCGTCAATCATCGCCTCCATTCCTTGAGGCAAATTAATGTCGCTCACCCTGATCGTGTCGTGGAAATTGTTCAAACCGGCCAAGTCAACATCAATTCCGTCAACCAGGTCGCCGGGAAGACATTTTACCTCCAAGCTGTCCAAGTTTTTCACCAAGGTGCCGCCCATTTCTTTTACCGCTTTTGATGTTCCGACAAAACGCAAAGGAATTTCGGCGGTGATTTTTTTGTTCATATCCACTTGATAGAAATCAACATGAATAATATTGCCTTTAATCGGGTCTTTTTGCGTGTCCTTTACGATAACCTTGATCGGATCGCCGCCGTCAACGCTTATGTCAATCAAATGCGACTCTCCCGCCTCGGAAAAAACTCGTTGGAAATCAAGGTATTTGACCTTGATATTCTTGTTTTCCGATCCGGACCCGTACACGACCGCCGGCACATATCCTTCTTTTCTGATTTTTTTGATTTTTCCGTTTTCCTCCTTCCGCAATTCAGCGGATAATTTAATTTCTTTGGCCATAGTATATAAGACGGCAGATAACAAGGCGGCGGACGGGGAGAAGCGGGCTCAAGGCCGCCCGTCGTCCGCTATCTGTTATCTGTTATCTGTTTAAATTAGTAATTAGTATTCGCTCTGATAATAATGCTT
>JALUVW010000075.1 GCA_027020105.1 Candidatus Falkowiibacteriota bacterium | reverse complement strand
GCGAGTATTTTCGTTTCGTTTATTCGCGACTCGCTTTTCCTCATCAACAAATACTCCCATACTCTGGAGTATGGGAGTATTTGCTTGTTTTACTGTTTTGATTTTAAACAAAATTGACATAAGCATTCTGGCCGGTTCTTTAACCGCCAAATCACCGCCAATCATTGTTTGATTTTCCAGATGTCCAATCCTGTTAATTGTTAATTGGTCATTGTTAATTGATAATTGAAATACCTCTCCTCCCCAGATTTTACCGTCCAGCCCATAGCCGGTGCCGTCAAGAGCAATACCGGCGAAAGAGACTAAGTCTCCAATTGGAGACTTAGTCTCTTGGTGTTCGCCGATAGCGGAAAAGATATGGGCGTGGTGGTGCTGGACTTGGACGCGCTCGGCCGAGAATTTTTCGCTTAGTTTTTCTCCCCAGATGGTTGTTTTGTATTCAGGGTGCAGGTCGGTTAAGATTACGTCCGGTTTTATTTTATTTTTTTTAAGAAAATTTAAAACCGCTTTTTTAAATTTAACGAAATTTTTATCATCCAAAAGATCGCCGAAATCTCGGGACAGGACAATTTTCCCGTTATGAAAAACGGAAAAATTGCCGGCCGATTCGGCGCCGAGAGCGAGGACGGTTGTTCCGGCCAAGCGGTTTCCACCGGTTTTTGAGCCGGGTTTTGGAGTTTTGGCCTCTCGCGCGGCCAAAGCCGCGAAACCCGAGGCAAAACTTGCCGAAAACGAGTTTTTTGACAATGTTTTCATATTTCCAGTGTACCAGTTTACGAAAATATTTCCACCTTTGACGAATTTATGTTTGTTTAGTATTATATTTTGACGTTTTGTTCTTTGTAAAATTCAGGCAATTCAAAAAATCAATAAAAAGGAAAGAGGAGGGCGATATGAAAAGAATTATGTCGTATCTTATTGTTATGATTGTCATAACGGAGATTATGATTCACGGTAATCTGTTTTTTGACCCCGTTAAATACGGGGCCAACAAAAGCGCCGTGTATGACTTTTTGGTTTATATGGCCGCCGCCATTGTCGTAACGGAAGTCGCGATATTCTTGCTGAATAAATTTTTCTTAAAAAACAAGAAAAGATAGGCGGCGGGTCAAGGGGTGGATTTGTTCGTCAAACCGCCCCTTATTTTTTTTGACTAAATCGCCTTAATGGCGTATATTTTTAGTAGGAGCACACTTTGAAATCTTTTTGTTTTTTGCCGGCGGCGGCGTTAAAATCCGTGAAAATACCGAAATATGTGGAAAATTTAATAGAGAAATTGGAGCAAGCGGGCTATGAGGCCTACATCGTGGGCGGTTGCGTGCGTGATTTGCTAATGGGTAAGGAGCCGAAAGACTGGGATGTAACCACAAACGCCAAGCCGGAGGAGATTTTGAAGGTTTTGCCTGACGGCAGGTACGAGAATGTTTTCGGAACCGTGTTAATTCCGGTTAAGAACGCAAAAGATGAAACCGAGGCCGTGGTGGAGGTGACGACTTATCGCTCCGAGCAGGGTTATAGCGACAGAAGGCATCCGGACGAAATCAGGTTTGAGGACAGCCTGGAAAAAGATTTGGAGAGAAGGGATTTTACCATCAACGCGATGGCTATGAAGATCGCGGCTCACAAAAAAGCCAAGAGTCGCGAGTCGCGAGCCGCGAGCTACGAGATTATAGATTTATTCGGCGGACAAAAGGATATAAAGAAGAAAATCATCAGGACGGTCGGCGAACCGATGGACAGGTTTAAGGAAGACGCTTTGCGGATGATGCGGGCGATTAGATTTTCTTGCCGGCTTGGCTTTGACATTGAACCGAAAACGTTGAGAGGAATCGTTAAGATGGCCGGCGGGATTAAATTTATCGCCAAGGAAAGAATAAAAGACGAATTGATAAAAATTTTGGAGTCGGACAGGGCTTATGAGGGGATTATGCTGCTCCGCGAAGCAAAATTGCTCCAATATATTTTGCCGGAGCTCGCGCGGGGGATTGGAGTCGGGCAAAATCGCCATCACACTTATACGGTTTTTAAGCACTCGGTCTTGTCGCTGAAACA
>JALUVW010000074.1 GCA_027020105.1 Candidatus Falkowiibacteriota bacterium | reverse complement strand
GCTTATATTTTTTGGTTAGCTATTTTTTCGTTTATATTGCTAAGGCAAAAAGCCGCGTGGATAAATTATGTCATAGGAACATTTTTATTTTGGGCGCTATTTATTTATATTATAATTTCAGAGAATGTAAGTAACGATAGTAAAATTATGGGCGGCTTAGCAATAATGTTAATTTCTTTTGCGGTTGGTTACGCAATAGCATTGGGGATAAAAAGAATAAAGAAAAAACGAATAATAAATTACGACGGAGGGGTGGATGTGTGAACACGGGAACTGAAGCAACGCTCGCCATATCCGAAACCGAAGTGGGCGAACTCGCGCTTGATATTGACGGCGACGGCGATACTGATGTTATCCTGACCGGGAATCTGGAAGAAGACAATATTTCATCGCTGATAATACTCAGGGGCATTATTGATGAGCTTGACATACATAAATGTCTAAAGAAAAAGTTGGTTAATAAAATAGAACAAGCAAAAAAGGATTTGGAAAGAGGGTATGCGGAAAAAGCCGTAAGTCGTCTTGGTAAAATTATTAAACATTTGGAAAGAGAGATATTTAAGAATATAAGAGATGAAGGCAGAGCGCATAAAAATCACGGGAATGGCAATCACCACGGTAAAGAAAAAATATCCTCTGAAGACGCGGAGACATTAATAGAGATTATTAAAAAGATACAATATAATTTAACATAACTAACTGTTTTATTTAGCATAGATTTTAAGTATTTTTTTATCTATTCTAAATCCAAATTTATGACTCGTAAACAATCTTTTATTTATTTAATAATCTCTATAGCGGCTGCGGTTGGTGTGTTTTTGTATGCCATGATGGATTATGTTGGTATTTGCCCGCCCATCAATAGAGATTATTGCGATATAGTAGATATTACAATTTTTTTCACTTTATTAATTATCGCTTCGGTTTTTTTAGTGAAATTAATTACCAGACCAGAAGTTTTTACCGCTTGGAAAAAATTCGCCATTATATACATACCAATCGCGATCGTATTAATAATGGCATTCCCCAAAAGCTGCGGTTTTATGTGCTTTGATCGGGAGCTGGCGTCAATATGGTTTGGCGCGATTTATGTTATTGTTTCTCTCATTATTATCATTAGAAAAACAATTAAACTGCGCAAGGAAAAAACAGAGCCAATTCAAAAAAAGTCGTAAGGCGGTTTGATATTATCAAACATTGAAAAAAGCGTATATAACATTAAGACGCAAGAGACTAAGTCTCCAATTGGAGACTTAGTCTCTTAGTTTAGCGCGCTTAACGGGATTGCCGCCAAACGCTAAAACGGAAAAAGAATTAAGCCGCGGCAGAACCGGAAAAGCTGTAAAATATTTGGATAAGGTCATAAAAAAACTCAAAAAAGAGATTGAAAAAAATCTCAAGGATGGCGATGAGAGAAAAAATCAAGAAAGAATGAAGCATAAAAACAAAAAATATCATAATCGCAAAAACCGAAACAATGGCGATAGGCAAAGGATTTCAACGGAAGATGCCCAAAGACTGATATTTATAGTTGAGCAAATTAAAGAAAGTGTGTTATAATATGTGTATATGAAAATAAAGCATAAACAATATCTGATAGTAAGCATTTTTGTTTTTTTTATCTTATTGATATATGTGTATATTAATAAGATGTTTAACCCTGTCGGCACCTCATTGTTTGTTTTTTCTTTTGCGCTTTTGCCAATAAGTATAATTCTGCTTTTCCTCAAAGAACAAGTATTTAACGCATGGAAAAAATTCGCAATGATTTTCATAGCCATCTCGGCTGTTTGGATAATCATAGCGCCTGATAGCTGCGGCGGCGGTTGGGCCGGTTTCGGCGGCTGCGTGTTTGACAAGGAAACAACGGCTATGTTCACTTCCGCCGTATTCCTCATCACCTCACTCATTATTATCGCCGTCAAATCATGGAAGTTAAGAAAATAACCAAAATCAACTCATTCCAAAAAAAGAAACACAATCCGCCGACATAATCGTTGGCGCGCTTTAATATTATCCGGCGCTTTAATCCGACTCATAAAATCATCCCCGTAGGGGCGAACGGCGTTCGCCCCCGCCGGTGCAAGATGAACTTTACAATGAAAAATAATGACCAAGAAATTAAAAGACGGCTTATTCTCTCCGAGCGGATTGTGCTTGGAGTTTTCGCTATTGTAGCATTATCCGGCTTAATTGATCCTTCGCTATGGTTTTTTGGCGTTGTGTACGCGTTTCCGTTCGCCGCTTTAATCGCGGGGGGAATCGCGATTTCAATAAGAAGAAAGAATCCGCAATACAAAAAACGATTGCGGAATATTTTTATCGCAATCGGGGTGCTCGGAGCGGCCGCCGCGGGGATGTTAATACTTTTCAGTCTTACTTTCCGGCTGTCAATGGTATAATCGGATTAGAGGCGATGAAACGCCGGTAAATATTGATAAATGGCGATAATTATCGCTAATTGGCGCGCGGGGGTGACATTTCAATGAAAAATATGATATAATTAAGATACGCTTTATAGACTCATAATTTAAAGTAATTTTTTTAAAAATTATGTTTGACGATTTAAAACCCAAACCCCCTCAAGCGGATAATGCCGGAGGGGAAAACGAGCAAAAAAACAAGCAAATCGGCGAAGAGGGGTTAAGCGCTCCAACCGCTTCAAAGCAACAAGTGGAGGATATGTTTGCCGAGACCGACAAAGTCTCCGAAGTTGGCTCCGGATCGCGGGCGCAACAAGCGGATCATCCGGTTAAGCCGCCTGTTTTTCAGCCAAAGCGGCCGGCTTCGCCTGAAGAACTAAGCGCCGAAAACGCGGACGCGCCTTTGTCCGCGGGCCCCAAGTGGGCGGCCGGCGTTAAAAAATATACCATGTTGGCCGCGATGGTTGTGGCCGCGATCGCCGTTTTAAGCGGAGGGTGGTACGCTTACAGCAAGTTTTTCGCGGCGAGCGGCGATATGATTCCGGCGGATGATTCAAGCAAAGGGCAAGCGGTTGAAAATAACGGAACAACGGAGCAAGAAAACAGCGCGAGTGAAATCAAAGAGCGGAAGCAAGAGGAAAAACCGATAGTCAAGCCGCCGGACAAAGACCATGACGGATTATCCGACGAAGAAGAAATAAGGCTCGGCACAAATCCGAATAATGTTGATACTGACGACGACGGCTTGTTTGATCGCGAAGAAGTGAGGGTTTATAAAACCGATCCGCTTAACTACGATACTGACGGAGACGGGTTTTCGGACGGCGAAGAAGTGAAAAACGGGTATGACCCAAACGGAGAAGGCAAGCTGTACAAGATAGAAAAATAGCCGGTCAGGGCTTATGGCTTAGTGAATGGGGGATATACCGCTCTATCATTTAAAGCGGTATAATCGCCCATCACCGTTAAGCAGTTGAAAAATGTTTAATATATTAAAGAAAAAAAACAAAAAAGAAAAATTGGGTTCGGATGTTGATATTATAAAGGACAAGGAGAGGGATTATGAAAAAGAAATAGAAAACAATATCAATGTTTATGTGATGCCCGAGCGTTTTCGCGTCGTCCACAAACAAAAAAGCCGGGCCAAAACCATGGGTATATTTATTATGGCGGCGGGAGCCGTGTTTTTAGTCGCGGTGTCCGTGTTGTCATATTTTTATTTAACCAAAGAAAAACCGGCGGTGACGGAGCCGGCCCCTCCCGCGATAGACGTTAAAAACGCGGAAGACAAAACTCAAATTAAGAAAATAAAAAAAGAAGACACGCAAAAACCGGCCGTTGCTCCGGCAACGATTGAAACTCCGAAAGAAAGCTATATGAAAGCAAAGGCGAAATTGGATAAAGCGGCGACTTTTAATGATTTTGAGCGGTTAATACTGAAATATGGCAGCAAAAACAGAATAAAAGAATTTGAAAAAGAAAAGAAGCAAGTTGAAGGCGCGCCGGATTCTTTTAAAAACAATATCGTATCGCTGGTAATACGGCAAACTATGCCGAAATTAGATGAAATTGGAGACATTAAAGAAGAAATAAAAGGCAATACGGCGATATTATCCGCGGTTACCAAAGATTTAAGCAGAAAAGGAAATATTACCATGAAGCGTGAAGACGGCGTTTGGAAATTAAACAGTGAGGGTTGGGAGGACGCGAAAGAAGAGGCGGAAGGAACCGACGTTGCCCCAACCGAACAAGCGGGATTTAACAGCGGCGCGGACGGCGACGCGGACGGCCTAACCGACAAAGAAGAGGTCGCGCTTGGAAGCGATATAGACGGTCCCGATAGCGATGGAGACGGTTATTCGGATTTAAGCGAGGTTTTAAATTTATATAATCCCGTCGGAGAAGGCAAATTGGAGGCCAGCCCGGCGATTAAAAAATATAAAAACAATACTTACGGATATAGCTTGTTTTATCCGTCCGACTGGCTGATAAATAAAATAGAAGGAGACGATTCCGTTATTTTTAAGTCGGCCGACAATCATTTTGTTCAAGTTATTACCCAAAAAAACGCGGATAAGCAATCTATGGACGAATGGTATGAGCGGCAATTTAACGTGTCAAATATTGACAATTCAAGGCGAATTTCCGGAGAGAAATGGAAGGGAATTAAAAATGAAGACGACTTAACCGTTTACTTGACCGACGATAACCGTGATTATATCTACACGATTACTTATAATTTCGGCGACGGAAACGTTCTGGAGTACAAGAATATTTTTGATATGATGGTCAAAAGTTTCAGCGTCGGACAGTAAATGTTCGCGCGCGAAACACGGACATTGAACATCGGAGGGATTGACAATGGCTTTTTCTTGGTTTTTTATTGTTTTCGCAAGGAGCGGAACGGTCAGTACGCCTATGTTAATTTATTCCGACAACACCCTCTTCTTCGCGGCAAATAACAATAAATTAAAGGGACGCGAACCGATAAATCGCGACTCAAATTTCCATTAACCCCGATATTCGCAAGGGGTTTTGTTTTTAATGGTTTATGGTATAATAAACATAAAACAATGAGCGTTTATCAGGGTTTGGTTCGGCGTTAACACGCTTCGTCTTAATTTTAACCGGTAATCGCGTAAATTTTGCTTTTAGTTTATGTCCAATCAAGAAATCACGGTTTTCGGCGAAACAACATTTCGCAACCAACATAGAGTATTCGGCATCAAAAAGGACGATCGCCGTCGTCATATGTATTTAATCGGTAAAACCGGGATGGGGAAGTCAACCGTGCTGGAAAATATGATAGTGGAGGACATTAGGGCCGGCCACGGAGTCGCCGTTGTTGACCCGCACGGTGATTTGGCCGAAAAGATAATTGAGTTTATTCCCTCCAATCGCGTTAATGACGTGATTTATTTTAATCCGGCGGATATGGAATACCCCATAGCCTTTAACGTGGTTGAGCAGGTGGAGCCGCATTTAAGGCATTTGGTTGCTTCCGGTTTGCTCGGAGTATTTCAAAAATTATGGGCCGATTCATGGGGGCCGCGGCTGGAATATATTCTTCGCAACGCGGTATTGGCGATTTTGGACTACCCGGGATCAACATTGCTCGCCGTTACCAGAATGTTGTCCGATAAAGCGTTTAGAAAAAAAGTCATTGAAAAAATACAAGATCCGGTCGTTAAGTCGTTTTGGGTAAACGAGTTTGCCGGTTACGCGGATAAATTCGCGTCCGAAGCCGTGTCTCCAATCCAAAATAAAGTTGGTCAATTTTTGTCCAGTTCTTTAATACGCAATATTGTCGGCCAAGTAAAGTCGTCGGTTGACGTGCGGAAAGTAATGGACGAAGGGAAAATTTTAATCTTGAATTTGAGCAAAGGAAGGATAGGGGAGGACAATTCCGCCCTTTTGGGGGCCATGATGATAACCAAAATTCAGTTGGCGGCCATGAGCCGCGTTGATATACCCGAGGAAAAACGCAGTGATTTCTATTTGTATGTTGACGAATTCCAAAATTTCGCCACCGGCAGTTTCGCCAATATTTTATCGGAAGCCAGAAAATATCGGCTTAACTTGATAATGGCCCATCAATACATTGAACAGCTGGACGAAACAGTGAAGGCGGCCGTATTCGGGAATGTCGGCACGTTGATAGTGTTCAGGGTCGGCGCCGCCGACGCCGAGGCGCTTGCTCCGGAATTTTTACCCGTGTTTACCGCGGAAGATATTGTCAATATTCCAAAATACGAGTTTTATATTAAGCTGATGATTGACGGCGTTTCTTCCGATCCGTTTTCGGCCAGAGGATTGCCTCCTTTAAGCGAGGAAGAGAAAACGGGAAATACGCAAAAAGTAATCAATGTTTCCCGTGAAAGATACGCCAAGAAGAGGGAAATTGTGGAGGAAAAGATTGCCCGCTGGCACGAGAATTTGAGCGAGCGAGACAGCGGGAAGCCGGCGGCGAAGAACGGCGGCGCCAAGAAAGACGTTCATCGGCCGAAGCAGTCAACTTCGCGAACTGTTCCGCAAGCAAAGACTGATAACGGGGGATCACAAGCAAAAACGGACGGTTTGGCCGAGGGCCGCTTTACGCCTCCGAATCGTTTTGCTTCCGGCGAGCCCCCCGCGGCGGCGAAAGAAGATGTTTACAAATATAGCGCCGTTTGTTCTCGTTGCGGTAAGGAAACAAGGGTTTCATTCGCGCCGGATGGAGTGCGTCCGGTTCTTTGCCGCGACTGCTTAAGCCGCGCGCGCCAGGAAAAAAGGGAAGAGGCGGAAAGAAGGAGGAAAATCAAGGAGGATGAGCTGAAAACGGTAAAACCGACGATTCCCAAGGAAATATCGCTTAAAGAGGCGATTAACAGGGGGGTCGTAACTTTTGGCGGCGGCAAGAAAGACGCTCCCGGCGAAAAAAAAGCGTCCAAGAGCCATTATGAACAAGAGGGAGAGTTGAACGAGGGAGAGGATGTGCGGCTCTGATATTTTAATATTATTGACAGAACGATTTTTTTGCTTAAGATGGCTTTAGGATAAAAATTGTAAACCAATTTATAAACTCGGAAAAGGAGGAAGACGAATGAAGCTCTTTGGCGTTTTCAAGAAAAAAATTATGGCCGGTTGCGGCCATGAAACCTTGGTAAAGGACAGGGTAAGCGCTTTTGGCGCAAGCCGCGAAGTCAAGGTTCCGGTCGTTGACGGCAAAACAGACTATTGCCATCGCTGTCTTGAAAAGATGGCGATCAAGTGCGCTTGGTGCGACGGGGTCATACTCATCGGTATGCCGATTACCTCGTATGTCGCGAAAAAAAATTTTGTCTTGCCGGAGCACTCCGTCTGGTTTGACGAGGAACAAAGGCTGCCGGTCGGCTGCGGAAGATGCGCCGAAATGGGCCCTGCCGACTGGACGGGGATTTGGGCTCCCCCGGGAAAGGTCAAGGAAATAGAATTTTGCCACTTTGAGGAATAAGTCATTTTAGGCAACTGCCGGGCGGTGTAATTTTAGCCAAACACTAATTACACCGCCTTTTTCATTGGCCGGCGCGAAAACATAAAGAATGCCTTAATATTGAGCCAAAAATCATTTTGCCCGATGCTCGCGGACGGATACGCGCCGTTACGTAAAACAGCCGAAAATTTACCTTGATTTCTTGCGCGAACTTCTTTGTTTGGGCAATGATTGATATTTGTGCGTTACGCTAATATATGATATGCTTACATTCATACCGGTTACTCTGAAGTTTTGTTATTAAAATGATTAACCATTGTCAAAAACAGTCCGTTGAACCAAGATTTATTATGAATTATTTAAAAATAGGAAAGGCGTCCGACTTGCGCGGCAACGACAGAAAATTATATCGCGCCTTGGAAATATTCCCCGGATTTTTGTCTTGGGCGACGTTGTTGGTGTTGGCGGTCTTGTCTTATTTCAAGCCGGTTTGGGTGGCTTATTTTATCATCGCTTTTGATGTTTATTGGCTGCTTTTGGTTGTTTATTTGGGGGTTCATTTATTGGTGAGCTATCGGAGATTAAGGCAGAACGAAAAGATTGATTGGAAGAAGAAGTGCGAGGAGCTGCCGTCAACATTCCCCCGAAACAAAGAAATGATTGGCCGCGAAACCTCCGTTCCGCGGCGCGCTTTCGGTTGTTCGCCGGAAGAGTCCGCCGGAGCCGGAACTCCGTTGGCAACGGCCGGCGCGCGGTGGCAAGAGATTATTCATTTGATAATTTTGCCGACATACAACGAAAGCTTGGACGTGATTAAGTTAAGCTTTGAAGGATTGGTTAACGACGGTTATCCGACCGATAAGATGATAGTGGTTTTGGCGGTGGAAGAAAGAGGAGGGAAGAAGGCGCTGGATAACGCGAAAGAAATAGAGCGGGAATACGGGGATAAATTCAAGCGTTTTTTGATTACCGTCCATCCTGACGGGATTGAAGGGGAGCTGAAAGGCAAGGGCGCCAATCAGGCGTGGGCGGCGCGCGAAGTTAAAAGAAAAATAATTGATCCGCTAAACTTGGATTACGATAAAATTTTGGTCAGCGTTTTTGATATTGACACGGTCGTGTATCCGGGATATTTTTATTGCTTGTCGTATAAATTTTTAACCGTAAAAAATCCGTATAGGGCGAGCTACCAGCCGGTGCCCGTTTACCATAATAATATTTGGCAAGCTCCGTTTTTCGCGCGAGTGGCGGCGTCTTCCAACACGTTCTGGCAGATGATGCAGCAAATAAGGCAAGAAAAGCTGGCGACTTATTCCTCGCACTCAATGACCTGGCGAGCCTTGGTTGACATAGGATTTTGGGCGACAAATATGGTGTCCGAGGATTCGCGTATTTTTTGGCATTGTTTTTTGCGTTATGGCGGAGATTATCGCGTTGAGCCGCTTTATTTTCCGGTTTCAATGGATGTTTGTATGGATGAAAAAGTTTCGCGTACGGCGAAAAATCTTTACAAACAGCAAAGGCGCTGGGGCTGGGGAGTGGAAAATTTGCCGTATTTAATGTTTAACGCGATAAAGAATTGGAAAAATTTTAATAAGCCGGGAGTTCGGTGGAAAGTAATAAGCCGCGTATTAAATCAGGTTTACGGGTTTCATTCGTGGGCGACCAACGCCATAATCATCGGCGTCATCGGATGGCTGCCGTTAATTTTGGGAGGGGACAGGTTTAACGCGACCGTTTTATCCGGCAATTTGCCGATTGTCACCAGGTATTTAATGACCGCCGCCATGTTCGGTTTGGTGTTGTCGGCCATTGTCTCCACTTTTCTTTTGCCCGACAGGCCGAAAAAATACGGCTTCGGCAAAATGGTCGCCATGGTGTCGCAGTGGCTGATACTTCCGTTAAGCATTATTGTTTTCGGCGCCGTTCCGGCCATTGACGCGCAAACTCGTTTAATGCTGGGGAAGTATATGGGATTTTGGGTAACGCCGAAGAAAAGATGACGTTGAAATGGGAAATTTGGAAAATTATAATATTTTATATTTTATGCTATAATGTTATTATGGTTAGAGATTGGCAATTTACGGTTTGGTTGGTTTTTGCAGGCCCTCGGGGTCTGCGAGCTCGCAGACCCCGAGGGCCTGCAAAAGTTAATTATTTTTCAAATTTTTAATAAATTGCAAAAGTATTTGTAAATTTATAAAAAATTTGTAATTCGTAGA
>JALUVW010000073.1 GCA_027020105.1 Candidatus Falkowiibacteriota bacterium | reverse complement strand
ACGGCGTTTATTAGAACCAATCTCGCCTCCATAATATCTTTTTCCGCCTTTAAAACGGGAACGCTGTGATAATAGTCGTTAAAATCACGGGCCAGTTCAAATAAATACTTGGCAATCTCCGCGGGATCATAATTTTTGCCCGCCTTTAAAACCGCGTCCGGATACTTCGCCAGCTTCATAATAATTTCATATTCTTTCGCCTCTTTCAAGTTTTGAGTTTTAAGTTGCGGCTTTGAGCTTTGAACTTTGAGCTTTGAGCTTTTTTTAACTATGCTTTGTATCCTCGCGTAAGTATATTGCAAATACGCCGCCGTGTACCCCTCAAACCGCAAGGCCTTGTCTATGTCAAACGTAATAACTTGATTGGCGCTCACTTTTATCATTTCAAATTTAATCGCTCCGTTGACGATGCTTCCCGCCGCTTGCTTGATTTTCTTTTCGCTCCAATCTTTGTGCCTTTTTTTTGTCTCTCGCGCCGCCTTCTCCATCGCCCGCTCCCTTAATTCTTCATAAGTAACGACATTGCCGGTTCTTGACGACATCATTCCGGAAGGCAGTTTCACGAATTCATATCCCAAATGCTTCATTTCCTGTTTATGCCCCATCAGTTCCAATACTTTGAATAATTGCTTAAAGTATCGCCCCTGCCTTATATCAACGACATAAATTGATTTGCTCGGCTTGTATTTTTTGAGTTTTTCTTCGGCCAGCGCCAAATCCGCCACCGGGTAAAGGGCCGTTCCGTCCGAACGCAGAAACACCAAGACGCCCAGATCGTATTTATTCAAATCCGCGATAATCGCTCCGTCGCTCTTGGTCAACACTCTTTTCTCGTACAGATACTCAACCAGCCTCATCCCTTTTTCAATAACCTCGCTTTCGTAAAAAATACGCTCAAATTTGACGCCCAGCTCTTTATAAATTTTATCAAACTGCGCGATGCTCCACTTTCTTGTTTTTTTCCATAATTCGTATTCGTCGCCGCTCCTTGATTCTATTTTTTTCATCATCGCGGCGACCAGCCGCTTGGCGGTCTCGTTTTTCTCCAATTCCCGCGCCGCTTTTACGTAAACTTGCCCCAAAAAATAACCTTTGTTTTCCGGCAATGTTTTGTCTTTAAAAAATTCTTCATACGCCCACAGGGTTTTCGCCACATGAATTCCGAAATCGTTAATATATGAAACCGGAATGGATTTATGTCCGTTGGCGGATAAAATTTTATTTACCGCGTCGCCGTAGCAAATATTGCGCAAATGCCCGATATGGTATTCTTTATGCGTATTGGCGTTGGAATATTCAACCATTACTTTTTTGTTTTTTCCGGTCTTGTTCTCCCCATACTTTTCTTTCTTCTTCTCAATCTCTTTAATCACGTTCTCGGCCAAATAATTTTTATTTAAAACAAAATTCAAATAAGGCCCGGCTGTTTTTACGGATGACAACATTTCATTCGTCTTTATTTTCCCGACCAGCCAGCTCGCGGCTTCAACCGGAGAACGGGGAGCGTTCGGGACGTTCGGGAGCGTCCCGAACGCTTTAAACAGTCCGAAACAAGGCAGGCTTAAATCGCCGAACTCGGGATTGGGCGGAAAAATCAAATCAGACGCTTGAACAATGTCGTTTCCAAGCGCCTTGTTTATTTCTTTGGCTATATTTTGTTTTATTTTTTCTAACGCGTACATATAAAAAAATTCTACCGCTTCTACCGCGGACGCCTCTCGCGAGAGGCGTCCGCGGCAGAAGATTTGAATCACTTTATCTTTTTCAGCGAAAAATATCCTAAAAACAATAATTTTTTTCCAAGCTTGTAATAAAACCGGCCCAAATATAATTTATCCCTCTCCACGCGCCTTACGAAGTCTCTTATATGTTTTGTTAAAAAAGAATTCTCGCCTCTGTTATAGTTTATCTTTACCCCGTTAGATAACTCGCGTCTAACGGGGTTTATTGTTCGCGGCGAACCCATATCTTCGCAAGCTCCCTCTTCCAGAAAAAACCGCCCCCATTTCAAATTTTTAAAAACAATGTTGTATCCCGAAATTTTTCCGTCTCGCTCGTAAAATTTCTTGCGGTGAGATATTTTTTTCAGGCTCGGCAATCCGGTCAGCATATCAACCTCGTACTCGCCGTTAAACTCCGAAACCTCCGGAGCTTCCGCGCTTCTGAAAATTTCGTCAAGTTTTTTCTTGTTTCCTGGAAGTTTCATATCACGCTTTAATCACTCTGACAAACCCTCTTTTTCCTTTCCGGATTATCACGCCTTCTTTGGTCGGCTTGACTTCCGCGTCAATATCCTCAACAACCTTTCCGCCGACCTTAACGCCCCTCTGCCGAATCAATCTCCGCGCCTCGCTCTTAGAGCTCGCCAATTTTGTGTCAACCAGCAAATCAACCAGCTTTCGACCGCTGATTGACAATTTGTAATTGACGATTGAATCCGGTATTTCTTTTTTTCGCACCGTCTTCACGAAATACTCCTCCGCCTCTCTCGCTTTCTTTTCTCCGTGATAAATGCCCACAACCTCGCGCGCCAATTCCATTTTTAAATCCCTCGGATTTACTTTATCGTTTTTCATTTCATTTTCCATTTCCCGTATCCGCTCCAAAGGAATGTCCGTGCAAAGCTCAAAATATTCCGTAATCATTGAGTCGTTCATAGACATTATTTTGCCGTATATGTCTTTGGGGTCGTCGGCCACGCAAATAACATTGCCCCAACTGGTGCTCATTTTCCGCCCGTCAACGCCGTTTAAAAGTTTAAAAGTGATAATGTTTTGCGGCTCCTGCCCGTAAAGCCGCTGCAATTCTCTTCCCGCCAAAACATTAAACAGCTGATCGCTTCCCCCTATTTCAATATCCGCTTCAACCGCCACGCTGTCGTATCCCTGCATTAACGGATACAATGTTTCGCGCAAAGTGATTCTTTCGCCGGCCTTGAAGCGTTTGGAAAAATTTTCTCTGTCCAAAATCTGGGCGATTGAAAAAACATTCGCCTGCTTGCAGATGTCATAATAATTCATCTTTGAAAACCAATCGCTGTTGTAACGAATTTCGGATTTTTCAACATCAATTATGCCGCCGATTTGCTTTAAGTATCCCCTCATATTTTCCTGGACCTGTTCGCGCGTCAACATCGGCCGTTCCTCGTCTTTGTCCGAAGCGTCGCCGATCATTGCCGTAAAGTCGCCGATAATCAAAACCGCTTTATGCCCCAACTCTTGAAATTTGGCAAGCTTTCTCAAAGTGGACGCCCTGCCCAAATGGATTTTGGGTCCGGTCGGATCAATTCCGTATTTAACCCGCAATCGTTTGCCGCTTAATAATTTTTTTTTAATGTCATTCCTGACAATCACGTCAACCGTTCCCCGCGTTAAAATTTCGTTTATTTTATTTTCATCGGTAATAATTTTCGTCATATGTTTGGCGAAGCCTTGTTTGACCCGTCCGCTTCTTTAAAAAAATCGTTTTCTATCATTATTCTATCCTACTTCCCTTGTTTTTGCAAACAAAAAAACTATGCCGCGCTCCGCATAGCCCCGAATATTTTGACGCCGGCCGAACCGCCGCCAATTTTTTTAATCCCCGTTTTTACGAGCGATTTAACCGAAAAAATCCCGAGGAAACCGTATTGGCGGCGGCCCTCTCCTATCCGTCCGAAGCCAGCACTTCCATTTTAACGGTTTTAACGCCGAAGCGTATGGCGTCGGCTTTATTGATCATCCAAATATCCACTCTGTTTTGATAACGGGAATTCATCCTGTCGCGCACGACAAAAATCCTGTCTCCGTATAATTCCGGCATCCTGACCTTGGTTCCAAAAGGCAAAAAATTAGCCGCCACCGTGTCTTCAACGCCGTGTTCGCACACATTAAAGCCGCTGGCCGTAATACACGGAGAATTGTCGGTTTGGCCCGGCTCCGAGTTATACGCCGTCATTACGCGCAGACTCACGCTTTTTACCGCGACGCCCTTCTTTACGGACGAATTATCCTGAATATCGCCTGCCGGCGCGCCGCTATTTTCCGCCGTTTTTTCAACATTATTAACTTTTTTTTCCTTTTTGGCGGCCATCACCGGCATAGGAAACAAGAAAAAGTCAAAGAAAAGCACGAAAATAAGGAAAATAATCAGCTTTTTGGCTTTTTTTGGCGAAATTATTCTGTTATGGTTTTGTTTTAACGCTTCCATATATTGTGTTGCCGGCCCTCGCGGGAGCAAACGCAAATAAAAAAATTCCTATCCTCGCCAGCGTAACTGACAAGCATGATAGGAATTTTTAACTCTTGGCTATAATCTATAGCAAATAACCGGAAAAAAGTCAATGGGGGCGGCCATTGACGAATTTTTTATTTATGGTATGGTAATACATTAAAACAAGAATAATTCACCGAGAGTTGCGCCCCTAAAATTTGCTTAAAAACGGACACAGCGCCGGAAGTGGGAAACAAAAAAACGACCGCGCGGCCGGGTCCGCTTTTAAGCGGTTTTTAGGGGCAGTAACCCGTTTTGTTCATTGACAAACAAGTTCGTATTTTACGGACTTCAAAAAAACATAACCGAAAAACAAAAAGGAGGATGTTATGAACGCGTGGGACGATATATTGTTGGGACAGAAGCTTTTAATAATCTATTTGGGCGGCCTGTTTGTTTTTGTCGCTCTTGTCGCCATCGTTTTTATGGCGCTGGCGCTGCGGGAAGCGCGGCAAGAAAAAGCGATAAAAAAAAGAAGAACGGCTCTTATGTCCGTAATGGCGGACATCGCGAAGAACAGGAGAAGGAGAAAAAGAAAAGCGGAGCAAAAAGAAAAAAAAGGAGAAAATAAAATGAAAAAAAACGTGATAACGCCAGCGGTTGTATTGGCCGTATTGGCGGTTGCCGGAATTATCGTTTACGCGATTGTCGGTTCCGGCGCGATATCCGCTCGCGGCGCGGCGATATTGTCAATAATAATCGGGGCGGCGGCCGGCTATGCCGCTTGCGTTAAGATTATTATCGGCAAATACCCTCGGTTCAAGGGGGAAATAATCCTTACTGCCGCGGGATTGGCCGCGGTTGTCGGAGTATTATTCGCTCCCTTGGAGGCGAGACTTTTCATCGCGGTGCTGGCCATGCCGTTGCTGTTGGCGGTTTTCGCGGCAATTCTTCTCGGAATAAAATTCCGAGATAAGCTCGCGCGACAAGACGGCGGCGGCGAGCGCGGAATAGTTTATCAAGTGCCCAACAACCACCGTTGGGTGCTAAGAAATGTCTGGTGGTCTAATCCTAACACGCTTGAGGGATATCAAGCCAAGGCGCAGGGATACAGAATAAAAATTCCCTGGATTTGGCATAAGGACGAGGGATTGGTGTCTCTTATACCCGTGCAGGAAGACCCGCAAGCGTTCACCGTGAACTGTACAGACGGCAATCCGGTTGAAGTGGACGCGCGGGTAACTTTTTACGTAAGGGACGAAGAGATTAACGGCAAACACGCCTCGTTGTATTATACAATCAACACCAAGGGCGACGACGCGCACCAACTGGTGCACCAGCGGGTCAAGGTGGCTCTAAACAGGGCTATGAACACTTATTCCGAGAAAGCGATAAGCTGGACAAAAAAGCAAAAGGAGAAGTTCGGGCGCGACGCCACAATCATAATCAACAAACTATTGCGCGACGACAAGCCGGAAGCCGAAAAAGGCGACGACGGCGCGGAGGGCAAGGATTACGGCTTGGCCGCCATAATCAATGTCCAAAACATCCGCCCGACCGAAGTGGTGCAGGCGGCAAAGGAGAGAGAAACGGCGGCCGGCATAGAGAGAGAAGCGGCGAAGGCGGAGGCGGAAGCGGTTTTTGAGATTATTAAAAAAACAAAGGCGAACCCCACCGCGGTGGTGGTTGTCCAAACCATCGCCGATATGATAAGGCCGCTGTTTGACAAAGACAGCGGCGGCGGGGAAAAAGAATAAGGAGGAAGAGAATGAAAAAAGAAGTAATGGAAAAAATAATAAAAAGCAAGCCAAACACCTACCTTGTAATCATCGGCGCGTTCGCGCTGATGATTATGGTCGCGGCCGTACTCTCAAGTATATTTAGCTTGACATTCAGCGTAGTCGGCTGGGTGTTGAGTCTTGGCGGCATTGACAATACGGCCGCCATACTGTCTGGAATCTTGGCGCTGGGGTTTATGGTTGTTTACGCGGCGATTGTCAAGCCGCGAACCATAACGCAAACCTTGCAGGCGTTGGGGATGGGGTTTTCCCAATGGGCGTTTCTCGCCTGGATTTATTACGGGAAAATCACGGACTACCTCGTGTCCGCCTACGGTTACGAGCCGCGCTTGGTGATGCTGGCGCAAACGCCGCTTCTAATAGTGGCTGTCGGCATTATCTACTACGGCGCGCTTGACGCTTATGACGTTAAGCCGTCGGCGTGGAAGGCGTACACGCTCATCTCCGTCTTCGGCACCGTGGTGATAATGTTGGGGATATACGCTCAACCGTATGTCCTTTTCAGCCACGACGCGGACGCGCCGACACCCAAATTTTACGTCCTGCGGGACGAAAACGGGAAGCTGATTGATGTCAGCTATTCCCCGAAGTTTTCCGTCAAATACGGAAAGAGGCTGAGGCCTGGAACTCCGGCGGACGTGCCCGATGTCATAAAGTACAAGAACGCGAACGACATACAGGCGTTCTTGTACAGGTCCCAAAAGGAGGAGCAAAAAGGCGACGACGACGCGGAGGACGCGTATCGGCCGATTTTTGAACGGGTCGGTGTTGGCCGGCATATTTTTACTTTAAATGCCGGAGAAAAAACCGCCTGGAAAAAAATCCCGCCGAATATGGTTTGGGAGCTATACTCTCTGAGGAAGGGGGACTGGGATTTAATCCCGTTCGGAGGAGAGATAGTGTCCTACAAGGAGGGCAAATCAAAATACACGGACTTTGGTGAAATGCCGATGATTTTCGCGGTATTCGCCAAAGAAAAAATGACTTTTGTCCTGGATGTGTATCCGCGCGGAACGCGCGGAAACAGATAGGACGCGCGGGCAAGCCGAAGCAAAACCACGGCTTGCCTTATTTTTTTAAAAAAGTTATAATATAAGCAGTTTATTTATAACGCTCCTCTTTTATTTTATGAGAAAAAAAACAAAAATAATAATCTTTTTCTTCTTGTTTTTGGCTTTAGCTGTTCTGTATAATTTTAACTTTGCTTACGCCCAACAAGGCGCCGGCGGGCTTACTCCTTCGGAGCCGGTAACGCTCCCCGATCCCCTCGGCGGCGGCACAACCCCCCAAACCCTGATCGGTAAAATCATCAACGCCGTATTGGGGGTTGTCGGCTCCATCGCCTTGCTTATGTTCATCTACGGCGGTTTTGTGTGGATGACCGCCGCCGGCAACGAGCAGTCGGTAACCAAAGGGAAAAATATTTTAATTTGGGCGACGGTGGGGCTGATAATAATATTCTCTTCCTACGCGCTGGTTAAATTCGTGTTCACGGGGCTTGGAGTTGGATAATTTTTTCTCTCTAATCTAATTCATTTTTTAAAAAGCAAAAAAATTTTGCCTTCTTGTTTTTGCGTTAAAAACATTAATGTCCTTGATAATTATGCCAATATTACGATAAAGTTAGCCGCTTAACGAGGCAACGCCTACGTTCTTTTACAAAAAATAATATAAACTTTAGAAGGAGGCAAGCCATAATGCTGACAGCGACAGAAAACAAGGTGAAAACATTAATAAGATATGAACCGTTTAAAAGGGCTTATATGATGATGGATGAGGGACAATTTTACGCCATAGGCAGGGACGAGATTCAACAGCTGTTATCAAAAATTGATAATTACAAACCTGTAGAAAACGGCTTAAGTTAATATCAAAATATGAAAGCAATAACTAAAACTTTTAAAAACAAACAAATTACAATTAGGCCGCTTGCGTCTGGAGACTTGAAGCAGCCGGAAAAATTTCGGAATTTTATTAACTCTTTAGTTGAGGAAAAGGCCCTTATTTCAAGGAGTAAAAAGGTAAGCGTTAGGCAAGAAAGTATTTTTTTGGAAAACAGTTTTAAAAAGCAAAAAAATAAAAGAGGCGCGTATCTTATAGCCGAAGATAAAACCCAAGATATGGTAATTGGGATTGCCGATATTGTTTTATCGGGAAACGGAGCAAGGAGCCATACCGGGAATATGGGCGTTTTGGTCAGAAAAAATTACAGGGGCGTCGGACTTGGAAGTTGTTTGTTAAAAGAAATAATAAAATTATCCAAAAAAGAATTAAAGCCAAAACTGAAAATTATCAGATTAAGCGTTTTTTCGGCCAATAAGCCGGCAATTAAACTTTACCGAAAATTTGGATTTAAAAAAGCGGCGAAAATACCCGGACAATTTGAATACCAAGGAAAATTGTTAGACGAAATTGTTATGCTGTTGTATTTATAAAATTTACACGAATCTATCTATTTACCATAATCAAACCATAAAGAATGCCCCCCAAACCCTGATCGGCAAAATCATCAACGCCGTTTTGGGGGTTGTCGGCTCCATCGCCTTGCTTATGTTCATCTACGGCGGTTTTGTGTGGATGACCGCCGCCGGCAACGAGCAGTCGGTGACGAAGGGGAAAAACATTTTAATTTGGGCGAATGCCGCTCGTCTCCCGTGTTTCGGTTTTTCCGGCCAGTTGGCCGCAGGCCGCCTTAATGTCTTGCCCGAAGCTATGGCGCCGCGTCACCGCCACTCCTTCTTTTTCAAGAACGGACTTGAATTTTTTTATCGCCTCGGCGGAGGACGGCTTGAATTTATCCGTCGGATTATACGGGATTAAATTTACGAGATATAACGGCCGCTTCATTAAAGAGGCCAATTTTTTCGCCAAGGCGGGAGAATCGTTAATTCCCTTAATCATTAAATATTCAAACATAACTCTCCTGCCGGTTTTTTCTATATAACCGTCAACCGCGGACAAAACTTTTTTAATTGAATATCTTTTGTTAATCGGCATAAGAAACGATCTTAGCTTGTCGTCGGGCGCGTGCAGGGAAACGGCAAGATTTATTTGCAGGTTTTCATTGGCCAGTTTTTTTATCCCGTCCACAATGCCGGAAGTGGAAATTGAAATATGTCTGGCGCCCAGGCCGATAAAATTTTTATCATTCAAAATTTTTATTGACTCCATAACATTTTCATAATTCAAAAACGGCTCGCCCATTCCCATATAAACAACATTGGTAATTTTATTTTCTGCTTTGCGCCCCGTTAAATCATCGCCGCGTTTTAATGATTTACTGTTGTTTGTCCGAATTGTATTTTTTTCTTTTTTGCCGCCGATGTTTTTATTTAACGGGGTAAAATTATTTTTTAAATATCGCGCCAAAAACAAATATTGCCCGATAATTTCATCCGCGGTTAAATTCCTTTTAAATCCGGTCGCGCCGGTCGCGCAAAACCCGCAGCCCAAAGGACAGCCGACCTGAGAAGAAAGGCACGCCGAATTGCGGCCGTCCGCGCGCCGCATTAAAACCGCTTCAACCTTCAATCCATCCCTTAATTTAATAACGGCTTTTACGGTCTTTCCGTCTTTTGACGCGTAAACTTCCCCGTCAATAAAAAGCGGAGCTTTTTCGTCCAGCTCTCCTCTTAACGCCAGCGGCAGATTGGTGGCGTCCCGCCAGTCGCCAATCAAATCGGAAAACACGGCCTTCCGCGCCTGCTTAAGCCGGTAGCTCGGTTCATTGCTTAATATTTTTTCCAATGATTTAAAATTCATAT
>JALUVW010000072.1 GCA_027020105.1 Candidatus Falkowiibacteriota bacterium | reverse complement strand
TAAGTTGGCCGTTGGTCGGTAATGGCCATATTGTTGATTTTCTGTCCAAAAGCGTGAAAAACAACAATTTGGCGCATACTTATATTTTTTGCGGGCCGGACAATCTTGGCAAAACGACAGCGGCGAATTTTTTCGCCAAAATTTTGCTTTGCCGCGAACCCAAGGACGGTTTGCCGTGCGGCGAATGCCCTTCCTGCGAAAAACTTTTATCCGGCTTGAACAAAGCGGAAGGCGGGGAAGGAACCGATTTGGGCGAAGCGCACGGTGATTTGCACTTAATCAAAAAAGAAAAAGACAAAAAGAACATTTCCATCGGGCAAATCAGGGAATTCATAAGAAAATTGGGAATGAGCTCGTTTCTGAATTCTTACAAGGTCGGCATAATCAAGCATGCCGACAGTTTAAGCATTGAGGCCGCCAACGCCCTTTTGAAGACATTGGAAGAACCGAAGAAGAAAGTTATCATTATCTTGGTCGCCTCCGATATTGACGCTTTGCCCGCGACCGTTGTTTCTCGCGGCCAAGTCTTAAAATTCAAGCCCGTTAGTTTTGGCGTTATTTATGATTATTTGTTAAAAGAACGCGGCGCGACGCGGAGCGCGGCCAAAAATTTTTCCAGAATGTGCCTGGGGCGGCCGGCCTTGGCGGTTAAATTTTTGGAAGACAAGGAGTTTTACGAAAATTATTTAAAGCGAGTTAATGTTTTTTTGAATTTTTTAAACCAAGACATTAACGGGCGCTTGAAATCCGTGGAAGAATTAATCGCCTCGCACGGCGTTGGCCCGGAATCGGCCGTGTTGGCCGGACGCGTGGTGGAAATATGGCTGGGACTGTCCAGAGATTTGCTTCTTTTGAAATTTAATCATACGGAATTGGTTCAGCATGAAATGGCGCTAAAAGAATTAACGGCGGCCAAGGAAAGATTCAGACTGGAAAATTTGCTTAATTTGACCGTTGCTTTGCGGCAAGCGGACAAATACATAAAGGCGAACGTGAGCCCGAAATTGGCGTTGGAGCGGGTGGCTATCAGTATTTAGCTTATTTCTACCGGCCTTTAGGCCAGGGCGCGGGCGGCTTTAGCCGCGTAGCGCGACAGTACGCGGCTAAAGCCGCCCGCGCCCCGAGCTAAAGCTCGGCAGAAGCTTGATGAAATACTTTAATTAAAAATTATAAAAATTATGTCCAACAACAAGTTACGCTTTTCATTATTGGTTATCGCCATTTTGTTGATTTCCGGCTGTTCCATAAGCTTTAAAACAAAAGATGGCGATGCCGGCAACGATGCCGGCGTTTACAAAACAAGCTCAAGAGGAGAGAAGTGGGCGCAAACGGTTTTAATTCCGACAGTGAGCGGCCGCCCCAAGGTTATAGGCGGAATCAATGTCAATGTTTTGGTTATGGATCCAAGCGATCATAAGGCGATTTATTGGGGAAGCGAAGGCAACGGATTGTTTTATACGTATAACGGGGCAAAGAGTTGGCAGTCGGCTTCCAGTTTGGGCCCGAAAACGATCAATGCCGTGGCGGTTGACCCTGATTCAAAATGCATAATTTACGCCGCCGCCAACAATGAAGTGTACAAATCCACCGATTGTTCAAGATCATGGTCCGCGGTTTATTTTGACAACAGCGAAAAAACGCAGATTAGGGCGATAGCGATTGATCATTACGACAGCGCCAATGTTTATATCGGCACATCTCGGGGCGAAATCATAAAGAGCAAAGATCGGGGCGAGACCTGGCGCGTTATAGAAAGGCTTAAAAGCGACATCAAGCGCATCATTATCAGCCCGAGCGACAGCCGAAACATTTTTGTCGCCACCAAAAACAAGGGCATTTTCCGTTCACTTGACAATGGTGACACTTGGGAGAGCTTAAAAGAGGAATTGAAAGAATTTAAGAGCAGCACCAATTTCAGGGATTTGGTTGTTTTGGGCGGCAACCCCGGCTATCTGTTTTTGGCCACCAATTACGGATTGTTAAAATCGGCCGATAACGGCGATAGTTGGTCAAAAATTGAATTGATTACTCCGCCCAAAAAAGCCAAAATCAACGCTATTGCCGTTAACCCCAAAAACGTCAAAGAGATTTATTACGTGACCAACACCACTTTTTACCGTTCTTTGGACGGAGGAGAGAACTGGACAACCAAAAAACTGCCAACCAGCGGAAGGGGATGGAAATTATTGATAGACCCGGAGGAGCCAAGCGTTATTTATATGGGAATTAAGAAGGTGGAGAAAAAATAGCGCGAAACCCGTGGTTCGCGATCGTAATTCGCCAATGTCGGCCGTGCCGGCAAACACTGAAAACAGCAAGCGAATTCGGACTTAACTTTAAACGCCGACCAATCAAATAAAATTTAATTTTCAAATTTCCAATTATGATAAAAATAAACATATGAACCAATACATCCAATCAAAACAAGAAGAATTTCAAAAGGCGATTGATTTTTTCCAGAAGGAAATCGCCAATTTGCGCATCGGGCGAGCCAATCCGAATATGTTGGACGGAGTGCTGGTTGAAGCGTACGGAGTCAAAACGCCCTTAAACGGCTTGGCCAGCGTTACCGTGACGGATGCCCGCGGCATGACGGTGACGCCATGGGACAAGAATTTGCTGAAAGACATAGAGAAGGCGATTGTGGAGGCGCGCCTGGGAGTGGGCGTGGTCAACGAAGGGGAAAAAATCAGAATATCCATTCCCCAAATGACCGAAGAAAACAGGAGGGATTTGGTGAAGAAGCTGAACGAAAAAATGGAATCGGCCAGAATAAGAATCAGACAGGTGAGGGACGAGGTGAAAGATGACATTGAACGCGCGGAGAAAGACAAAGAAATAAGCGAAGATGATAAATTCCGGTTTATCGGCGAACTGGACGAAGAGGTCAGGAACAGGAATAATGAATTAAAAGAGATTAGGGACAAGAAGGAGGAGGAGATTATGACAATTTAACTTATCGGAATTTTTGGGGTTTTCGGGATCCTTGAGATCTTTGGGATATTTATCACACAGATCTCAAGGATCTTAATAATCCCAAGAATCCCGTATTTTATGCTCTTAACTTTAGTTACATTTATATTGGTTTTATCCGTCTTGGTGTTCGCTCATGAGCTGGGACATTTTTTGGTCGCGCGCAAATTCGGAGTAAGGGCCGAAGAGTTTGGCATTGGATTTCCGCCGCGGGCTTTCGGCGTTTACAAAAACAAGAACGGAAAATGGAAAAAAATTATCGGCAACAAAAAAGTGAATGACGCCGCGGACACCATTTATTCCGTTAACTGGTTTCCTCTGGGCGGATTTGTAAAATTGGGGGAAGACGAGGAAGGAGGGGATGACCCGAACCATTTTACCAATAAAAAAATATGGCAGAGAGTGTCCATGATATCGGCCGGAGTGATAATGAATATTGTTTTGGCCGCCATTTTGATTACAATCGGCTTTGTCATGGGATTGCCGCAAGCCTTGGATAATGTCGGCCCGCGCGCCCAAATTACGGACAAAAAAATTCAGATTGTAGAGGTTATGCCCGATTCTCCGGCGCAGAAGGCCGGATTGCGAGTGGGGGACATAATAGCCGATATTAACGGAAGGCAATTCGCCGGCTATGAAGATTTGCAACAATTTGTCAGTAATCGCGCCGGCGAGGAGTTATCATACACGATTAAGCGCGGGGGGGAAGAAATAAAAAAAAGCATTACGCCGGTCGTGATGAAAGAAACGGGCGTCGCCGGCGCGGGTGTCGGCATTATTGAAACCGGTATGGTAAAATATCCGTTTTTTACGGCAATTTGGGAAGGGATTAAGACAACGGTATTTTTAACCTGGGCCATAATTATGGCTTTTTACGAACTGATAAAGGGTTTGATAATGGGCAGCGGAGTGAGCGCCGATGTGGCCGGACCGGTTGGCATTGCCGCGATGACCGGACAGGTGGCGCGGATGGGCTTTGTTTATGTTTTGCAGTTTGCCGCCCTCCTGTCCATTAATTTGGCGATAATAAATTTTCTGCCGTTTCCGGCTTTGGACGGAGGCAGGATTGTGTTTTTGTTTATTGAAAAAATAAAGGGTTCGCCGGTGAAAAAAGAAGTGGAGGCCGTTATCCACAACATCGGATTTGCCTTGCTGATGTTGTTAATCTTGGTCGTAACCTTTAAGGATGTCGCCAAATTCGGGTATTGGTTCAAGATGATTTGGGAGAAAATAGCGGGGTAGCGCTTTCGCGTCGGCCCGAAGCCGAGGCGAGTGTTTACAAGCCGCCGGAAGTTTTATATAATACAAACACTTAAAAATTAAAACAAAAAATATGAGTGATGAAAACAAAAACAAAACCGTCGGTTATGTCGGCGACCTTGACGGCGTTGACAATGAAGACAACGGTGAATTGGAGGAAGATAAAGAGATTTTTCTTGACAATCTTCTTGAATCTGTTTCAAGCAATTCGGATAACGAGATAAAAACGAAAAAAGAGGAAGAAGCGGATGGCGATGAGGGTTTGAGCGGAGATTCGCGAGATGTTTCGGGCGATTCCGCGCGCGACAGCGTGGTTATACCAAAATCAAAAGCGATTTTGGCCAAGAAATTGCTGTCCAATATCAAGGAAAACAGCGAAAAATTATCCGGTATATTGTCCGGTTTTATGACGGAAGATGATGAGGCGCTAATCGGGATCGGGCAAACGGCTGATGAAAGCTTTGAGCCGAACGAAGCCGGCGCCGGAAACGGCAAAATCATTGAAGGCGTTTTTGACGGCGAAAATATGATTGGCCCGGACGGCAAGCAATACGGCGTGCCGGCCAATTACGCCTCCAAATCAAAATTGGTTGAAGGCGATATTTTAAAATTAACCATCACCCCCAAGGGGACATTTATCTACAAACAAATAAGCCCGATAGATCGGTCGCGCCTTGTCGGCAAATTGGAAAAAGGAAGCGACGGCGGTTTTTACGTGAGGAGCGACAGCCGCAAATGGCATGTCTTGACCGCCAGCGTAACTTATTTCAAGGGAGAGCCGGGAGATGAAGCGGTGATATTGATTCCCAAGTCCGGCGAAAGCAAGTGGGCGGCGATTGAGAACATTGTCAGGACTAAAAGCTTGTAAAGTTTATCAAGTCCGTAAAGTTCATAAAATTGTTGTTTTATGAACTTTTAACTTTATAAACTTTCTAACCCTACAAACTTTCAACCAATATATGGCTACATTATACAGAAAATACCGTCCGCGCAACTTTGAGGAAGTGGTCGGCCAAAATCATATAAAATTGACGCTTGAGCACGAGATAGAGTCGGGCAAACTGGCGCATGCTTATCTTTTTTGCGGTCCGAGGGCTGTCGGAAAAACGACTTTGGCGCGCGTATTGGCAAAGGCGATTAATTGTTTGGACAGGAAGGAAGGGGAGCGCGAACCGTGCGATAAATGCTCAAGCTGCGATGAGATAAAAGCGGGAAGAAGTTTGGACATCATTGAAATAGACGCGGCCAGCCATACCGGAGTTGACAATGTCAGGGAAAATATCATCGCCCAGGCGAGAGTAACGCCCACTCGGTTGAAATACAAAGTATTCATCATAGACGAGGCTCATATGCTTTCCGTTTCCGCCTTCAACGCCTTGTTGAAAGTTTTGGAGGAGCCGCCGGAGTATGTTATGTTTATTCTTTGCACCACGGAAATCCATAAGGTTCCGACCACCATAATTTCCCGTTGCCAGCGGTTTGACTTTAGACGCATCAGCGTTAATGACGTCGTTAAAAAATTAAGCTATATCGCCAAGACGGAAAAAATCAATATTGACAAATCCATTCTGGAGGCCATAGCCCGCCAATCCGAAGGGCATATGAGAGACGCGGAGAGTTTGCTCGGACAAATTATTTCCGTGGGAGGAAAGGAAATAACGCGCGCGGAAGCGGATTTGGTCATTCCGAGGAGCGATTTGGGGGAGATAATAAATTTAATCGGCTTATTGGCGAGAAAAGACGCCGCTTCGGCGTTGGGGCTTGTTAATAATTTAATTGACCAAGGAATTGACTTGAAGACATTTTTAAACGATTTGATTGAGGTTTTGAGAAAAATTATGTTTGCCAAAATTAGCCCCGCCTTAGCCGAGAGGCTGGGCGCGGAATTGGGCGAAGGATTGGAAATTAAGGCGAATGAAGCGAGCAAGGATTTAACACCGGAGCAAACGGTTCTTTTTATTGAAGAATTCGTCAGGGCCGGAAATGAGCTTAAGGAAAGTTTCGCGGCCCAACTGCCTGTTGAGTTGGCCGTTATTCGTTTATGCTCGGCGGCGGCCGACCCTCGGCCGCCGGCCGCTGTTAACTCGCTTCGGGCGAGTATCGCCCGCAATCCTTTGCCGCCGGCGGCGAAAACTGATTCTCCGGCAGGCCAAAGCGGCAAAACGGACGCGGCCGCGCCTCCGGCCAATCAATCGGCGCCGCCGTCGGCGAGCGCCGCCGAAAAAAACATAGGCAAAGACGGCATATTGGCCAAGTGGAACGAAGTGCTCGTTAAAGTAAAGAAATACAACCATTCCTTGTCTTTTATTTTGCGCGTTTGCGAGCCAAGGCGGATAAGCGATACCCGGTTATGCCTGGCTTTTAAATACAAATTCCACAAGGATAGGGTTGACGACGAGAACATAAGGTCAATAATTGAAAAGGTCTTGGGAGAAGTGTATAACGCGCCTTTCGCCATTGAAGCGGTGGTTGACGAAGGACTGAATGTCCGGACAACGGATAACGGGCGACAGGAGGCAAACGGCGCGGAAACGGAAGTCTCCGACAATGACAAGGGCGCTTCGGCCGATTCCGCTTCGGAGGACGGACAGGGCGGTATGATTAACAATTTGCTTAATACGTTTGGAGGAAGGATAATCGGTTAGTTAAGTTTGCGGCTTACGGCTCGCGGGCTTGGATTATTTAAAAATTCGGGGATCGTCTAATGGTAGGACGACTGGTTCTGGTCCAGTTAATCGGGGTTCGAATCCCTGTCCCCGAGCCAAGTTTTGCCGAAAAATATCGCTTATTTTATTGAAATAAGCGATATTTTTGTTTAACGGGGGAAGCGATGAAAGCAATTCCGCCCGGCCCGGAGGCATTGAAAATAAGGCAAAAAAATGGTAAACTGTCCATACTGCCATTCTTTTTTATAAAATATGCAAAAAATTTTAATTAACATTTAAGAGTCATATTATCTTTTATTATAAGACTAAATAATAATAGAAACTTTAATTCTACCGGCCTTTAGGCCGCGAAATCCTGAGCTAAAGCTCGGTAGAAATAAAGAATATTAATATGTTGGATGAAAAACAACCGGATTTATATTCGGATATGGAGCCGAGTCCGGAACCGGAAAAAGATCCGTTTGAAGCTTTGGTTTTGAGTCTTGCCGAAAATTGGAAGAATAGGAGGAAGGAAATTGATTTGATATTTTTTCTTTCGGCCTGCGGCAGGCACAGGCCGGCGTTGGCGAAATTGCCGGAACCGATGCGGGCCAAGGAAGAGATTCCGATGTTAAAAAGGGCTATGGAGATATTGGATGAGGCGAAAATAAAGTTCACCAGGGCGCAAGTTATCAAGTATATGGAAAAATTAAGCAAAATAGCGCCCAAAAAAACGGAAAGCGACTGGAAAAACAGGAAAGACTTATATTAGGGGATTGCCGTCAATTCCCGTTAAGACAAAGAGACTAAGTCTCCAATTGGAGACTTAGTTTCTTTTTGATTGTGGTGTTTTAGGTTACGGTTGTTCAAAATGCGTTGCTTCCACTTCATACACCGAGCTGCCGTTTAAGAAGTATATTTTTTTTGCCCGCTCGTCAACCGCGAAATCTTTCAAATCGGTAAATTTATCGGCACGGTATTGCGTCAAAAAATCGCCGTTCTTGTTAAAGACGACCAGCCGCTGTTTGGACGGCTCCAAGATGTAAATATATTCCAGCTTTTTGGAAACAAAAACCTTGGCGGCTTGTTCAATCGCCGGCTCAACAATATCCAAGGAGAAATCCTCTTTTTTCCCCCTTAAATATTTCAGCAGTCGTCCGTCGGACAGGAGGACGTAAATACGCCCGTCAATGGATATGCCGACGGCATTGGAAAAATTCGCCTCATCCTTCATCCACTCCGCGGCCGCGCCGAATTCCGACCCTCTTTCGTTAAAGCGGTATATTTGGTTTTTTTGTTTATCCAGTAAATACAACCTATTGTTGTATCCGGCGGCGGCCGCGATATTTTGCGGATCGCCGGGAATGTTAACGGGCAATAAGCTTATTTCCTCCGTTTTCGCGTTTAATCGGACAACGGTATTGCCGTTAAAATAGTATATATTGCCGTTTTTTGACACAATCGGATATTTAAGCAATTTTATTTCTTGACTTAAACCGGCAATCGCCGTAATCAAATTATTTGACACGTCAAGACTGTAAATTGTTTTTTGGCCGGAATCGCCGGCGTAAATCTTTCCGTCCGGAGACAGGATTAAGTTTGTCGGGTCGGCGTTCGGATTTAAGTTGGAAAATACGGCCAATTCTTTGGGGTTTTCAATCCTTATCACATGCATTACCTTTTCCAACTGTTCGTTTAATTTTTTTTCGTAAATTTTATATCGCGCCACTTGTTCATCGGTTTCGCGCGGAAGTTTGGCGAGCAATTCCTTTATTTCGGCAAGCAGTTTCTTGGCGTTATCTTCGTTGCCGTAGAGGAGGCTGGCCGCTACTTGGTTTTGTTTTTGCTCAATCGGTTTGATTAAATCCGCGTAAGCCTTTTCTTTTTTAATTTCATTGTTTTTAATGCTTAACACCAGTAAGTTTTGCAGAAGCAGAAAGATTGAGCCCAATGCCACCGCGAGCAATATTTTATTTTTCTTGCTTAAACTTCCGAACCATCCGGATAAGCCGCGGATTTTTCCGTTAAGCATCCTTGGGAGCGATTTTATTTTCGCGGCCGCCATAAGCAGCTTTTCTTTATCAGTAACCGATTTAAGCGCGTAAATTATCAGATTTGCCAAATGGAGAATAAAATTTTTTACGGCGGAAACGATTTTCTTGGCGCGCGGTACGGCGGCTTTCTTTTTAAAGAATATCTTATCCTTGAGAGCGTCCGCCCCGAATTGCTTTCCGGCGGTTTTTGGCAGTATTGCCGCCGGGTTCAGCGCGCTTAAGAGCCTGGGCCATTTTTTGAAATTTATCAAGCCTTTCGGCGTCAGCAGTTTTTCCGTTTTTTCCTCTATCTTGTTTAGGCTGGAAATTGATTCCGGAGTGGACGGCTTCTCCGCCGTGGAGGCGAGGCGCTGCCTTGTCTCCGCAACTCCGGTGGTATTTTTTATGATAATTCCCAGAAAAGAAACATAATGATTGATTTCAGACAGGGAATTTTTAATTTGCTCGGCCGCGCTCGCGGGAGGGAGAGTGGTGATGATTTCCATCATTTGTTTGCCGGAGATGTATTCCGGCAGAGCTTCGTTGGCGAAAACGAAATAGCAATTTTTCGGGATACGGCCGGAAATAACGCTGGTAAACAGTTTGTTTGAGTTGACGGCCGTTTTTTTATCCGTTTCTTCGGATTGTTTGATTACGTCCGCCATACCGTATTTTTTCACTCCTTCTTCTCCGCGGTTATAAATAAGGAAAGCCTTGTTTTTTCCGGTATTGGCGAAATAAAGGTTGTTTTCGTAAATAACTCCGATTGTGGCGTTAATCAGTTTCGGGCTTAATTTTATTTTTTCCGAACGTAAAAACTCGGCCAAATTTTTGTTGGTCTTGGCTAT
>JALUVW010000071.1 GCA_027020105.1 Candidatus Falkowiibacteriota bacterium | reverse complement strand
GAAGAGGATGTCTTAAACATTGCCGCGCTGTTGACAGGGTATTACGCGCCGAAAGCGAGAGGGAAGAAATCAATTATTCAATTACGAATTATCAATTAACAATTATTTTTCAATACTAAATTTCAAATAAATTATAATAGTTTTAAATAAAAGGATTGTGAATTTAAAATAAATAGAAATTTTAATAAAAATATTCTAAATTCACAATTCTAAATTCAATCCTATGACTATATTGCTATGGGTTGCGCTCGGAATTATCGTCGTTGCGATAGTGGCGATAATCGGAATGTATAACTCGCTAATTCGTTTAAAAAATCGCGTGGAAGAGGCCTGGTCGGACATTGACGTCCAGCTTAAGCGCCGTTATGACTTAATCCCCAATTTGGTGGAAACCGTAAAGGGCTACGCTTCCCATGAGAAGGAGACACTGGAAAAAGTTGTTCAGGCAAGAAACGCGGCAATGTCCGCCCGGTCGGGAGAAGATATGAAATCGCGGGCGGGGGCCGAGAATATGCTTTCTTCCACTTTAAAATCAATTTTCGCCTTGTCGGAGAGTTATCCGGATTTGAAAGCGAACCAGAATTTTTTGGAACTGCAAAGGGAATTGGCGGACACGGAAAACAAAATACAGGCGTCCCGCCGATTTTACAACGGCAATGTCCGCGATTTTAACACTAAATTGCAGGTATTCCCGACAAATGTTATGGCGGGAATGCTGGGATTTAAGCCGAGAGAGTATTTTGAAATTGAAGAGGCGAAAGAAAGGGAGAATGTTAAGGTAGAATTTTAAATTTTGAATATTTTTCTACCGAGCTTTAGCTCAGGGTTCGGGAAGTTTTAACTTCCCGTATTGCGGCTAAAGCCGCCCGAACCCTGAGCTAAAGCTCGGTAGAAGTTTGATTTATGTCCACTATTTACACCCATTCCGACTCAAATAAGCGAAAAACATGGATGCTTTTATCCGGTTTTTTCGTGTTTATAATTTTTGTCGGGTATTTTTTCAGTTACGCGATGAATAGCCAATGGATTTTGTATTTCGCGGTCGGCTTGAGCGCGGTAATGTCGTTCGTCAGTTATTGGTGGAGCGATAAGATTGTTTTGAAAATGAGCAACGCGAAAGAAATTAAATTTGAGGATAATAAGGAGCTGTATAGATTGGTGGAAAATTTATGCATCACCGCCGGATTGCCAGTGCCCAAAATTTACATAATCAATGACGACGCTCCGAACGCTTTCGCCACCGGGCGCGATCCCGAGCACGCGGTCGTGGCGGTGACGAGCGGGCTCTTGCGAAAATTGGAACGAAGCGAATTGGAGGGGGTAATCGCGCACGAGTTGTCGCATATAGGCAACAGGGATATTTTAATAGCGACGGTCGTCACGGTTTTGGTGGGAGTGGTGGTTCTTCTGGCCGATTGGTTCGCGCGTTGGACTTTTTGGGGAGGAGGCCGCCGGCGAGATAATGACCGCGAGGGCGGGCAATTGCAGTTGATAATTATGGTGGCGGCGATTATTTTGGCGATTTTAGCGCCGATATTCGCCTATATGATGCAGTTCGCCATTTCCAGAAAACGGGAATTCGCGGCCGACGCCGACGGGGCTTTGCTGACCCGGTATCCGGAAGGCCTGGCAAGGGCGTTGGAAAAAATCGCGTCCGATCCGGAACCGCTGGAAGCGGCCAACCGCGCGACGGCGCATTTGTATATCGCCTCGCCGTTTAAAGGAAAAAAGAAAAAGGGATTTTTCGCGCGCGCGTTTATGACGCATCCGCCGGTGGAAGAGCGCATAGCCGCGTTAGTGGGGGCGAACGGCGTTCGCCCGTTCACAAAAAAAACGTGAACAGCCGTAGGGGCGAACGGCGTTCGCCCGTATGAAGGATAAAAATATGCGCTACGATTTTAAAACGCACCATAGGCGGTCCATTAGATTAAAAGGCCATGATTATAGCCAAACAGGAATGTATTTTATTACAATTTGCTCCAATAATAAAGAAAATATTTTCGGCAGCGTTATCGGCGAAAAAATGATTTTAAGCGAAATAGGCAAAATAGTTTCAGAGGAATGGCTAAAATCGGAACATATTAGACAAGAGATTGAATTGGACGAATTTATTATTATGCCGAATCATATGCACGCGATTGTCGGTATTTGCGATGACGCGGTGAATCACGAGGGCGAACGGCCGTTCGCCCCTACGATAGGGATAAAGCGGCGATCCTTATCGTCACTGCTTGCCGGTTTTAAATCATCAGCGACCAACCGAATAAATATTTTTCGCGGCACTCCCGGCGCGCCGGTTTGGCAGCGTAATTATTATGAGCATATAATTCGTAGTGAGAAATCATTGGAAAAAATACGCCAATATATTTATTATAATGCCGCCGGTTGGCAGAATGATATTGAAAATACCGATAATAAAGATATTTCAGAAAGCGATAGAAAAAGATATTATATAAACATAATAGTAGGGGCGAACGGCGTTCGCCCGTTCACAAAAAAAACGTGAACAGCCGTAGGGGCGAACGGCGTTCGCCCGTTCACAAAAAAAACGTGAACAGCCGTAGGGGCGAACGGCGTTCGCCCGT
>JALUVW010000070.1 GCA_027020105.1 Candidatus Falkowiibacteriota bacterium | reverse complement strand
CGTTCGCCCGGACGGCAGAACCAATAAATAATAACAGATTATCGCCTATGGCGAATATTGTTCGTTATAGACCGCGAATATTAATAATTCACGATAAACAATCGTTCAGGGCGAACAGCCGTTCGCCCCTACGATAATCCGTAATTAAAAAAAATATGACTACCCAACAAATTTACGAATTAGCCGTGCGTCTCGGAATGAAAGCCGACTTGCGCGGAACTGAAAAAGTCAAAAAATACTTGGAGCGCGCCAAAAAGGCCTATGAAAAAATGGACAAGGACGCCAAGCAAGAATTTGACAAAGAAAAATTGACTAATCCGTACAGCGATACGCGGATTTTAACGGCCGGCAAGAAAAAAGAAATTAAAAGGATTATGGTTGGGATTGATATGGAAGTTCCGGAATTGCTTCTTGCCAAACATTTTGGCGTTGATTTGGTTATCGCGCACCACCCGGAAGGAAAGGCCTTGGCTGATTTGCATAGTGTGATGGATTTGCAGGCCGCCGTTTTGGCCGACTACGGCGTGCCAATCAATATAGCCGAGTCGGTAATCCGTCCGCGAATTTCCGAGGTGAGCCGAGGCGTGGCGCCGATAAATCATAACCGTTCGGTTGACGCCGCCAGGCTTTTGGGCATTGATTTTATGTGCGCGCATACCGTCGCCGATAATTTGGGGGCGCGATTTTTGTACGATTTGTTGAAAAAGAAAAAATACGAAACAGTGGGGGACATTATCGCGATGCTGAAAAAAATTCCGGAATTTAAGGAAGCGGCAAAGAATAACGCCGGCCCCAAGATTTTTGTCGGCGCTCCGGAAAACAGTTGCGGCAAAGTGGCCGTGACGGAATTCACCGGCGGCACGAGCGGCGCGAAAGAGATTTACGAAAAAATGGCGAATGCCGGCATCGGCACGATTATAGGAATGCATATGGGCGAAGAACACAGGAAAGAAGCGGAGAAATACCATATTAATGTCGTTATCGCCGGGCATATGGCGTCCGATTCTTTGGGCATGAATTTGTTTTTGGACGAGATTGAGAAGAAGGGGGTTGAGATTGTGCCGGTTTCGGGGTTGATTAGGGTAAAAAGAAAAAGAGTTTAAAAATCAAAAATCAAAAATCAAAATGACAATGTAAAATTTAAAATTTTTACATTTTTAACTGTCATTTTGATTTTTGATATTTACATTTTACATTTATGTTGGATAACACATACATAATTTCCCTCGGCGGTTCGCTAATCGCCCCCGAGAACGGAATTGATTGGAAGTTTTTGAAGAAATTTAAAGAACTGATTGTCAAACAAATCAAAGACGGTAAAAAATTCGTTATTATCACCGGCGGAGGGCATATCGCGAGAGAATACATTGAAGCCGCCGGCAAGGCGACGCGGCTGACGAACGACGACAAGGACTGGCTGGGCATTCACACCACCCGGCTTAACGCGCATCTGATAAAAACCGTGTTCAGGAAATACGCCCATCCCCGCATCAATAAAAACCCAAACACCAAGGCCGATTTAAAAAAGCATTTTGCCAAAGGAGAGAAGATTATGGTGGCGGCCGGCTGGCGCCCCGGATGGTCCACGGATTACGTGGCGACAATACTTGCCGAACGGCTTAACGTCGGGATAGTGATTAATTTGTCCAATATTGACTATGTTTACGACAAGGATCCCAATAAATTCAAGGATGCCAAAAAGATGAAGGAGGCAAGCTGGAAAGAATTCAGAAAACTGGTCGGCAATAAATGGGATCCGGGCTTGAACGCTCCCTTTGATCCGGTCGCCTCAAGAAACGCGGACGAGCTTGGACTGCGAGTGGTGATTATGAACGGGAAAAACTTAGGCAATTTGGGAAAATATTTTAATGGCGAGAAGTTTAAAGGGACTGTGATAGAATAAAACATAATAGTCAATTTTGGAGTGAAAGTGAAGCAATTAAATTTCTAAAATCACAAGCTCAAAGCGCCAAATAACAAATAAATCTCAAATTAAAAATTACAAATCCAAAACTTTAATTAGGTTAAAATATTATCTTAATAAGAGATTTAAAATTTTGAATTTATTATTTGTACTTTATTTGGAGTTTGGAATTTGTTATTTGGGATTTATATTATAGAGTGTTTTACTTAACTCGCAAATGCATATGGGGACTCAATTAATTACAATTTTATTATTTGTGTTAGTTGTCGGAATAATAGCCGTGATTTTTTTGTTGTTGCGCGAAAAAGATGGCGGAGGAGACGGCGAGAAGCTGGCGGCTTTAATGGAGCGATTATCGCATTTAAGCGAACAGAACAAGGATTTGCGCGAGATTATGGACAGGAAGTTGGCGGAAACCCATAAAACCACGCGGGAGCATTTCGGGCAAACGGCGAAAATAATTCAGGGGGTAACGGGGCAGTCCGCCAAACTGATTTCCGAGGTAACGGAAAAATTAACCAAGTTGGACGAAACCAACAAACAGGTCGTTAATTTTTCCGCGCAACTGCAGAATTTGCAGGATATTTTAAAAAATCCGAAACAGCGGGGAGTGTTGGGCGAATATTTTTTGGAAGAAACGTTGAAAAATGTGTTGCCGCCCAACTCTTACCAAATGCAGTACGGATTTAAGGACGGGTCCATCGTGGACGCGGTCGTGTTCGTTAAAGAAAAAATTATTCCGATTGATTCCAAGTTTAGTTTGGAGAATTACGAAAAACTGCTTGTCGCCAACGATCCGGACACGAGAGAAAAGCTGGAAAAACAGTTTAAACAGGATTTGAAAACGCGCATTGACGAGACCTCCAAATACGTAAAGCCGACCGAGCGGACGATGGATTTTGCTTTTATGTTTATTCCGTCCGAAGCGATTTATTACGATTTGCTCGTAAACAAGATAGGGGCGGTGCATGTCAACACAAGAGATTTGATTGAATACGCTTTCAAGGACAAAAAAGTGATTATCGTTTCGCCCACTTCCTTTTTGGCTTATCTGCAAACGGTTTTGCAGGGGCTGCGGGCGATGCAGATTGAGGATAGCGCCAAAGAAATTATGGCCAATGTGCGGAAACTGGACAAACATATCAACAGTTATGAAGATTTTATGAAAAAGCTGGGCGCGAGTATGTCCACCACGGTTAACCATTACAACAACGCGTATAAGGAGTTTAAAAAGATTGATAAAGACGTGGCGAGGATTACCGACGGGGAGTCAAAAGTGGAGCCGATGGTTTTGGAAAAACCCAAGACTGAATAATTTTCAATGGCCAATTTTCAAATTGAAAATTTAGTCATTAAAAATTCATTGTAAATTGATTTATCATATGGAGCGAAAAGAGAATCAAAAAAATATAGAAAAGGCGATTGTTGGCGCAATTGCTTTTTTTGATATGTTTGGTTATCCTCTGACGGATTTTGAAATATGGAAATTCATTGCCGTGGAATGCGGACTATCTGACGCTCGGGAAGTTTTAAGTAAAGTCACGGAGACTAAGTCTCCAATTGGAGACTTAGTCTCTTGTAAGAACGGGTTTTATTTTTTAAAAGGCAGAAGTGAGATTATAGAAACAAGATTAAAAAGATATGTTTACGCGGATAGAAAGTTTAAGCGAGCGATGCGCGTGGCTAAGGTCTTTAAGCTTATCCCTTGGGTAAAAATGATCGCGGTCAGCAACGTGATCGGGGCGCATAATTTAAGGGACGGGAGCGATATTGACTTGTTTATAATCACTGAAAAGGAGAGAATTTGGCTGACCAGATTTTTCTGCGCGGCCATCGCGCAGGCGCTCGGCTTGCGGCCCAAAAAAGGGGATACGCGGGACAAAATTTGTTTGAATTTTTATGTAAGCGAGGAAGCGATGAACATAAGCGAGCTAATGCTGAAAGAGAACCGCGAAGGGGCTAAGCCGCTACGATTTGCCGAGGCAAATCGTAGCGGCTTAGCCCCTTTTCAACGCGACATTTATTTTGTTTATTGGCTGGCCAACTTGGTCCCGATTTACGAGATTGACGACGCGTATAAAAAGTTTATACACGCAAACGGCTGGATAAAAAGTTGTTTGCCGAATTGGCGGCCGGTTAAAACGGGCGGAAACCGCCATGTCCGCGGCAAAGAATCAAAATTCAATCTATTAAACCTGCTTAATAATTTTGAAAATAAATTTAAAAAATTGCAGCTTAATTTGATGCCGGCCGGTTTAAAGGA